>NZ_JBAIYW010000125.1:0-19532 GCF_036763055.1 Desulfovibrio sp. 1214_IL3152
GTTGACCGGGCAGACTTCGGCGCAGTAGCCGCAGTAGATACACCGCAGGGCGTCAATGACATAGGCATCCACCTTGCGGCTGCCGTCCTCTTCCCTGTGGCTGCGGATACGAATGCAGTGCGAGGGGAACACGCGGGCGCATGGCATACAGGCCATGCAGCGGCTGCCGCCGCTTTCCGCATCGCGCACCAGGGCATGACGGCCGCGAAAACCCGCCGCCACCAGCGGTTTTTCGTCCGGATACTGCTGCGTTACCGGCTTGCGGAACATATGCCGCAACGTGAGCGCCAAACCCTGGACAATCTCGGTTTGCAGCAATGTTTGCAGCCAGTTGCGGCGCGGTTTGTACTGTACTTGCATCAGTGGCCTCCAAAGCAGAACCCTTCATGAATTCCATTATGCACCAGGCCGAAGCCCTCAGAGCAATCAACACTTGAGACCGTTGCGTAACGGTGAGCAAAGCTCCCTAGTCCCGTTTCGCGGCAAAGACTTGCAGGCAAATCCTTGCAGCGCGGCCCACCCACTTCATTGGCGAACCGCTCTAGCCGAACACGGCCTTTCCAATGGCCGTCAGCACAATATTGAGCAGCGCCAGGGGAATAAGCACCTTCCAGCCCAGAGACATCAGCTGGTCGTAGCGGTAGCGCGGCAGTGTGGCGCGCAGCCAGAAAAAAACGAACATGATCAAATAGACCTTGATAAGCAGCCAGAAAGGCGGAAAAAACGGCAGATCCACCGGCCCGTTCCAGCCGCCGAGAAAACATATGGTCCCCACGGTTGCCATAACAAACATGGAGGTATACTCGGCCATGAAAAAAAGCGCATAACGCATGCCGCTGTATTCGGTGGAATAGCCGGAAACAAGTTCTGTTTCCGCCTCGGGCAGGTCAAAGGGAACCCGGTTTGTTTCGGCCAGCATGGCGACGCAGAACACAAAAAAGCCGATGATCTGACGAAAAATGAACATGCCGAAAAAGCCGTCGCCCTGGGCCTGCACAATGTCGCCGAGGTTCAGCGAGCCGGAAAGCAGCATGACCCCAACAAGGCTCAGCCCCATGGCTATTTCATAGCTGATCACCTGAGCCGAAGCGCGCAACCCGCCAAGAAAACTGTATTTGGAGTTGGAAGCCCAACCCGCCAGCACCACGCCGTAAGCGCCTATGGAGCTCATGGCAAAGACGAAAAGCAGGCCGATGTTCACATCGGTAATGGCCCAACCCTCGGCCCAGGGCAGAATGGCAAGCGAAGCGAACGCCGGAACCAGGCAGATGATGGGGGCCGCCAGAAAAATGGGCCTGTCTGCGGCGACGGGAATAATGTCTTCTTTAAAGAAACTTTTTATGCCGTCGGCAATGGGTTGCAAAAGGCCGTGCCAGCCTACGCGCATGGGGCCGAGGCGCATCTGGATGTGCCCGATGACCTTGCGTTCGCAATACGTGGCATAGGCCACGTGCAGCATCACAAGCACGAAGAGCACGATGAGTTGCAGCAGAATAAGCAGTATGTCCATATGGCTTGTCCTGTTTCAGACCCTTTTGTCATGTTGCGCCTACAGGCCGCCTTCGGCGGCAGGACAGACGCGGGCATGCCCGCGCCGGGGCCTCAACGGTCCGATTCGCCCAGCACCACGTCCAGGCTTCCGATATTGGCGATCAGGTCGGCAATAAGCCCGCCCCTGGCAATGCTCGCCAGCGCTCCGATGTGTATGAAAGACGGCGCGCGCACATGCATGCGGTAAGGACGACTGCTTCCATTGGAGATGAAGTAGAAGCCCAGTTCGCCCTTGGGGACCTCGGTAGATACAAAAACATCGCCCGACATGTAGATATTTCTGCCACGTATGACGGAGCGCAGACCGCTGCCGTAAAGCGTGGTTTCGGGCGTGCCGTGCCAGCGAGACACAGGCATGAGCAGATCCGGGGCATCCTCTGCCAGCGTGGGTCCGGGGGGCATGTCGTCGATGCACTGCTGCAAGATGCGTGCGGACTGGCGCAGTTCTTCCATGCGGCAGCGGTAGCGGGCATAAATGTCGCCGTCCGATCCCAGCGGAACCGCAAAATCCAGCAGTGCGTAGGCATCATATGGTGCATGGCGGCGCACGTCATAATCCACGCCCGAACCGCGCAGGCAGGCCCCGGTAAGCCCCAGAGACAGGGCTTCATCCGCGCTGACCTTGCCCACGCCCACGGTGCGCTTGAGCCAGATGCGGTTGGTGTCCAGCAGGGTTTCGTATTCCACGATGCGGCCGGGGAAAATGTTTACAAAGTCCTGAAGCCCGCTCATGAACCTGCCGGTCACGTCCTGCCGCACACCGCCGATGCGCGGATACGTCAGGGTGAGCCGCGCGCCGCACAGGTCTTCAAAAAGGTTGAGCAGCATTTCGCGCTCGCGAAAACAGTACAGAAATACCGTCATGGCCCCGATATCCAGGGCATGGGTGGCAAGCCACAGCAAATGCGAGCTGATGCGCGACATTTCGCAGGCAATGGTGCGGATGTACCGGGCGCGCAGGGGCGCCTCAATGCCCAGCAGCTTTTCCACCGCCAGGCAATAGCCCGTGTTGTTGGACATGGCGGCGATATAGTCCAGCCGGTCTGTAAGCGTCAGGGCCTGGGCATAGGTGAACTTTTCCGCCAGTTTTTCAAAGCCACGGTGCAGATAGCCGACCTGCGGGTCGCAATGCACGATGGTTTCGCCCTCCAGCTCAAGGTCAACCCGCAAGACGCCGTGCGTGGCCGGATGCTGCGGCCCCATGCGCAGGCTGGTGCGGTCGTCAAAATCCGCATCATCAAAATCGTTGTCGTCAAGGCAGTTGACACAGGCAATATCACTCTGCTCAAGACCGCTCAGTTCCTCGGCTGAAAGCCTGCCCGTGGGCTGGCCGTGGGCTACGGCGCATTCCACATGCTCTTTGCGCTGCTCACTCATGCCTTGTCCCCCCCTGCCAGCTCAGTGCATCCAGTTCTGCGGCGCGCTTGCGCAGGGCTGTCAGGCCCTGCCACTCCTCACGGCCCCGGGACGGGAGCTTCACGGGATAGTCCTTGCGCAGCGGATGCCCCTGCCAGTCATCGGGCAGGAGAATGCGGCGCAAATCCGGATGCCCCTTGAAATGTATGCCCACAAGATCCCAGGTTTCACGTTCCAGCCAGTTGGCCCCGGTCCAGAGCGGCACGACCGAATCAATGCCTTCTTCCGGATCATCCACCAAGGCCCGCAGACGGATGCCGTGCCGCTGGGTGATGGAGTAAAGCTGGTAGACCACCTCAAAAGGACTCAGGCCAGACTCGTTTCTGCGGCTGTTATCCACGCCGCACAGGGCTTGCAGATGCCGCATGTCAAAAACATCGCGCAGATGGGTCAGCAGTTCCAGAATGCGGCCGGGCCGCACAAGAACCGCCACCTGCCCCCGAAATTCGCGCACGTCCAGCACGTCTTCAGGAAAAGCCCCGCGCAGGCGGTCCGCTATCTCCAAGGACTCCATCGCATCTGCTCCTTGTTGATGATCTCCTGAAGCCGGATAAAGCCGTCAAACAGCGCCTCGGGGCGCGGAGGACAGCCGGGTACGTAAACATCCACAGGCACAATCTGATCCACGCCCTGAGTCACGGCGTACGACTGAAACAGGCCGCCGCTGCACGCGCAGCTGCCCATGGCGAGCACGTAGCGCGGCTCTGGCATCTGGTCATATACGCGGCGCAGCACCGGAGCCATTTTTTTGCTCAAAGTGCCAGCAACCACCATGCAGTCTGCCTGTCGGGGGCTGGCACGAAAAATGATGCCGAAACGGTCAAGATCGTGGTGGGCCGCGCCGGTAGCCATCATTTCAATGGCGCAACAGGCCAGGCCAAACGTCACGGGCCAGATGGACCCCGCCCTGCCCCAGTTCACAAGGGCATTGAGCGGCCCGATGACAGCCCCCGCGCCGGGAAAAAAGCGCAGACCGTCTTTGTTGACCTCAAGGGGTTGCCCGCCGTTTTGCGCAGATCCCCCGGACTTTACGACTACTTCACCCATTGGAACGCCCCCTTCTTCCAGGCATACAGGTAGCCAAGCACCAGCAGGGCCATAAAGGTGAACATTTCCACCATGCCGAGGCTGCCAAGGCGCACAAACTCCACGGCCCAGGTATAAAGATAGATGGCCTCCACATCGATAATAACGAACAATATGGCTACATAGTAAAACTTGATGGAAAAACGCGTTCGTGGTTCCGCTGTAGGCTCGTTGCCCGATTCATAGGCCACAAGCTTTTCCGGATAAGGCCTGCTCATACGGAAAAAGCGCCCCACAAAAAGCGTGATCAGGCCAAAAAGCAGCGTGATGATAATGAGCAGCAGTACGGCAAGATATTCTTGACCGGCTGTTGTATGCACCATGATAGCCACCTTGCTTCCTTGACAATTTTTCGCTTTCACCGGTTCGCGTCATGCCGCGAACCGTCCTCCGGCGAATCGGCGTGCCTTCGTACACCAGGGCGCCGCTCCCCGGAATGCGCAGCAAAAGCATCCGGGGCGACGGCGTCCTTCATTCAGCGTGTGGTGGGCCGGAGTTTCTGTATTTGTTCCGCAAAATGTTGCCGCCGCTCCTGACTGGCCTCGGAAGGCACAGTAAAGCCCAGACAGCTCATGGCGCAGGTAGTCACGCAGGCCGGGCGCAGCCCCTGGTCTATGCGATCACGGCACAGGTCGCACTTGTCCACCTTGCCGGTATCGGGGTTCCACTGGGGCGCGGCCCACGGACAGGCCGTGATGCACGCCTTGCAACCCACACAGAACTTTTTTTCCACATAAACAATGCCGTCTTCGCGGCGGCGCATGGCCCCCGTGGGGCAGGCCTTGACGCACCAGGGATTTTCACAGTGAAAACAGGACGTATAGACAAAACCCAGGCTCGGCCGTGGCTCACTCTGCTCCACTGTAAGAATGCGGCAGAAAAATGCGCCGGCGCCGCCGTTATGCAGGCTGCGGCACTGCACTTCACAGGCTTTGCAGCCGATGCATTCCGCAGAGTTGTGGGTGACGACATACTTGCTCATAAACATCCTCCGCTATTCCGGGGTTCACGCCCCCATAGCTTGCAAACCGGATATGGTTGAGACTGCCCGACGGTTACGCCGCGGCTAGCCCACTTTTTCGAGCGAAACAAAGTGTTCTTGCAGCGACAGGCCGCCGCCGCCCTGATCCTGCAGATCCAGGCCGCCCTTGAGACACTTGTTGTCGGCAATGCCCTTGTCCACGGCCAGGCTTTCGCACGGCAGATCGTGTCCAAAACCATGCACGACAAAAATGGCCTCGGGGTGGATGAGGGACGTTATCTTGATGCCCGCCTCGCCCATATTGCCGCCCCTGGCATCAAGCACGCGTACACGGTCGCCAGGTTTTAATCCTGCTTTTTTGGCGCTGTCGGTATTGATCCACACCGTATTTTCAGGAACCTGCTCGTACAGCAGGGGATTGTTGACCGTGTGCCCCTGCGTGTGTACAGCCACGCGCCCAAAGGTGATGCGGAAGGTTCCTTCCGGCGGCGACTGGGGCGATACATATGGGGGCAACATGCTGACGCCCATGCTTTCGGCAAAGCCCTTGCCGAAGCTTTCGCTGCTCAGCTCGACCTTGCCTGACCCGGTGGGAAAGGCATACGTGGCCGGATCAATGTACAGGGCATCGTCAGTGAGCGGGATAAAGCCCTTGGCGTCAAAGTCCTCTATGGTCAGGCCTGTGCCTTCCAGCTGGAAGCTCCAGACCGCCTCGGGGCTGTCAAAAGCCAGGTCGTCCAAACCGAGCCGACGGGAAAGACCGCTGATGATCTCCCAGTCGGCGCGGGTGTTATAGCGGGGCTGCACGGCGCGCCGGCGCACAAAGAACTGTGGCTTGAGCCCGTTTTTGCCCGCAATGATGCTTTCCCTTTCAAGATAGGTGGACATGGGCAGGACCACATCGGCATACCAGGCCGTGTCGGACCAGGAAAACGTGGCGCTGACCAGAAGATCCAGACCGTCCAGTTTTTTCTTCAGGGCATCGGGATCAGGGAAACCCTGTAACGGATCATGCCGCCAGGCCATGTAAACCTTGACCGGCGGGACGCCTTCCGGGGGGTTGTTGATGGCTTCAAACGCCTTGTGCAGCAGCCCCTTGCCCGGATCAAAAGCCTTGTTGTCGGCGCCAAGCCCGTCGGCCCTGGGCAGTTTGACGGCAGGATACAAATCCACGAACTTCTTGAGCCCTGGCTTGCCGCAATCTTTGGGGGTACGCCCGGGCACAATGCCGCCCTTGGTTCCCGTGCCGCCCAGAAGCGCCGTGATGACAAGGGCTGTGCGTCCCACCTGGAAAGAGTCGGCGTAACGTGACGACATCCAGCCCGGATGCCAGATAACCTGGGGAGCCGCGGCAGCCAGTGCGCGCGCGAGGTCGGTAATGGCCCTAGCCTCGACACCGCATTCCTGCGCGGCCCATTCCGCCGTATACGGGGCCACAAAGGCGGCCAGCGCGTCAAACCCCGTAGTGTGGGCGCGGACATATTCCTTGTTATACAGATTTTCGCTGATCAATGTATTGATGACAGCCAGATTGAACGCATAGTCCGTACCGGGACGGATGATGTGGAATGTGTCTGCCTTGGAGGAAGTGATGCTCTGTCTGATGTCAATGACAGTAAGCTTGCAGCCCTTGCGCAGAGCCTGCATGACCGTGCGCGCCTCACCAAGGTTGATGGCTTCAAATATATTGCGCGTTTGCAGCACGAGATGCTTGGCGTTGGCAAAATCATACACGGTCATGCCGCGGCCCAGGCCCAGCACGGCCTTGCAGGCATGGTGCGTATTAAGGTCGCACGAAGGACTGTGCGAACAGACGTTGGGCGAACCAAGGCCGCGCATGAAGCCACGGCTGAGGTCCGCAAAGGGGCCTTCGCGGTCAGACCACAGAACCGTCTGTTTTCCGTACTTATTTTGGGCCTCGGTGATTTTTTGCGCAACGTAGTCCAAAGCTTCGTCCCAGGACACGGCGCGCCACTTTCCCTCGCCGCGCTCTCCCTGGCGGATAAGCGGCGACTGTGGGCGCTCGTTGTCTTCAAGAAGGGCTTTTCCGGCCACACCACGGGCGCATAATGCCCCTTTCAACGGGCTGTGCATGTTGCCGTAAATCATTTTTACAGTGTCATTACAGGTCTCAACCGTAATGGGGCAACGCGCTGAACACATGCCGCAGATACTGTGGGTAAGTTGATTACCATTCATATAGCATCTCTCGCCTGACAAAGAATATACCATAAAGATGCTTTATCAGTCATCTTTTGCCCCTGACAACCGGCCCGGCAGAATAGAAGCAGTGAGGATTTTTAACAATCAAAAAAGACACCCTGCCGAAGGATATGTTTTACTGGAGCCATACAAGCTCACAATATTGTACACCATTTTTTGATAGAGCTTACCATTAACAATTTTTTGCTCTAAATGCCAGCCCTTCTCGCGAGTTTATACGGCATTTTTCTGCATCGGCAAGCGCATCAATTTTGTGACATCTCCCTGTCAAATAAGGATTTTTACAATTAATCAAGCGCATTACAAATCACTGTTTTGGACAACAAGTGCTTAAAAAAGTTATGATTTACACGCTATTTTTTATTTTCGTGAATTATCCCTTTCCAGACATGTTTTAATACCCCATTTTTTTCTGCATTTTGCATTTTTTTTGAAATTATGTTTATCACAAGCAAATTTGTACATATATGTTGTCACAACAAGTGTTATGTTTTTAACATTGCAAATTTGTATATAAAATTTTGTTTCACAATAAATTATTTAATTTTACTATTTTTTGTAAAAAATCATCTGAAATACAGGAAAATATTTCCATAATAATTGGATATAATTAAATTATTATTTTATCATCTCTTCAAAAAACCTTATTAAAAAAAATTTCACATATCTAGATATATGATATTTTTCGCATTCTTTTCAACGCCCTGCTCCTTGTAAACATCATGAATTGAAAAAACAGATCGAAATCTTATTTTCTTGGCCGTTGGCGCGGAAAAAAACATCTTCCCTGTAATATCAGGCCATTAACAACCTCTTCTCAAAACATAAGATAGTTCAGTTCTTCACCGGCCTGCCAGGCTGCTTGCCGGACGGCTGGCCTGACCGGCCATTCGACCGCGATGGGGTGGGCCTCTTCGCCCTAAAATTTTATGCGTCGCCATGAGACCCGCTTTCCACAACGCAAAAAGCCGCCTTTCGGCGGCTTTTTGCTAATCATGACAATTTCTTGTCATGTATTGTACGCGGCCACTGCCGCGCCCTATTCTTGTTCGGCCTTCTTTTCGGCTCCGCTTTCTTCCTTGCCCTTGGCCGCCGCGGACTTTTTAACGCGCGGCGTACCCGTGCGCAGAACACGGAACTTGACCACAGAAGGTTTGCGGTGTGTGGGAACCTGCACCAGACACTTGGTGGGGCATTTTTCTACACAGGCCGAACAGTACACGCACAGGAAGGGGTCGTAATGCCACTGCCCCGCCTTGGCGTCCACCGTGATGGCGTCTGTGGGGCAGACCCTTGCGCAACTGTTGCAGAATATGCACTTCTCCACTTCATTGGTGATAACGCCCCTGTAGGCTGGGAAAGGCTCACGCTCTTCCAGCGGATACAGCCTTGTGGCAGGTTTGCCTGACAGGTTGCGCAGCACGTTTTTGAGCATATACATGAGCTACCTCTCTGTGCAGGAAATGCACGGGTCGATACTGAGCACAATAACCGGCACATCTGGCAGCTTGCAGCCCGGCAGCATGTGCAACAGGGGCGGTACGTTGGCAAAAGTGGGCGTGCGCACGCGCATGCGTTCCAGATACTTGGTTCCATTGGCCCGTATATAATAGAACAGCTCACCCCTGGGCTGCTCCACCCGGAAGACGGCTTCGCCGTCAGGGTTGCCGGGAACTTTCACTGTAAGTTCGCTTTCCGGCAGGCGGTTCAGCGCTTCGCGGATGAGGTCCATGGCGTGCAGCACTTCATAGAAGCGCACCTTGGCGCGGGCATAGCAGTCGCCGTCATTCTCAACCACAGGGATGAAGTTGAGGTCATTATAGGCGGCATAGCCGTGCATACGCTCGTCGATTTCCCAACCACTGCCGCGAAGGGTCGGCCCGGCCGCGCCCAGCAGTCGGGCATCGTCCTTGCTGAGATAGCCGATGCCGCGCGTACGCTCCTGCACGGTGTAGTCGTCGAGCATGGTGTTTGTAAGTTCGCGCATGCCCTTTTGCAGTTCATCAAGCCTGCCGAGCATCCAGCGGATCTGGTCGGGCGCCAGGTCGCGGCGCACGCCGCCCACCACGTTGACCGACAGAATAACGCGGTTGCCCGCCGTGGCTTCACAGATGTCCATCACATGCTCACGGATACGCCAGAACTGCTGGAACACGCTTTCAAAACCAAAGGCATCGGCAAAAAGGCCCAGCCAGAGCAGATGCGAGTGGATGCGGTGCAGTTCAGACCAGATGACCCGCAAGAATTGGGCGCGGGGCGGGGCCGTGATGCCCATCATGTTTTCAAGGGCGTTACAATAGCAGTTGGCGTGAATGCAGGAACAGATGCCGCAGATGCGCTCCACCACAAAGACCATCTGATTATAGTCCTTGGTGCGCACGAGGCTTTCAAGACCGCGATGCACAAAGCCGAGCTGGGGAATGGCCCCGACAACGGTTTCGTCCTCCACCACAAACTTGATATGCAGCGGTTCGGGCAGCACGGGGTGCTGCGGCCCGAAAGGAATCACTGTGGTGCGGTTGCTCATGCCTGATCTCCTTTGGCGGACTCTGCCTTGGCAGCCGCGGCGGGACGCCGGACGGTGGTCATGGTGAAGTACGGGGCGTGGGTGACTTCTCCTTCCAGATACATGCCGCCCTGATAGTCCAGCGGCAGACCCGCGAAGCGCACACCGAACTGATCCTGAGTCTCATTTTCAATCAGCACTGCGCAGAAGTAGATGGAACTTATGCTCGGGATGGGCATGTTCTTGTCCACATCCATACGCAGATGCACCATGCCTTTGGCGTCCGTTGGCGACCATACGCACATTTCGGGATTGTGCCGCAGGTCGGACATGGTGAGGTTTTCATCAAAGTGGTAGAACAGTCGCAGGGTATTCTCATCAACCACCGTCTGCGACATGGTGACAAAACGGCATCTTGCGTTAGCCAGGCGCTGCACTTCAGCAAGCAGCGTTTCGGGCGTCACGTCTTTGGCTTCAAAAAACATGGCTGTATCCTTTCCGGGCTAACCCGCGTTTTTCATTGACTTGTCGGCTTCAGAGGCCGCCTCGCCCTCTGGCCCGGCGGCAGCGGTCGGTACGTCCGCATCACCGGGCATGAGGGTGGCTTCTGGCTCCGGCCCCATGCCCATCTTGGCCTTGAGCACCCCAAGGGCTTCTACAACACCGTCAATGATGGCTTCGGGTTTGGGCGGGCAGCCCGGCACGAACACGTCAACAGGAATGACGTTGTGCGCGCCGTTGAGCACATTATAGGTGTCTTTGAAAACGCCGCCGGAAAGATTGCAGGCACCGAGAGAAATGACCGCCTTGGGAGAAGGCATCTGCTCGTATATCTGCTTGAGCACATGGCGGTTACGGTGGTTAACCGTGCCGGTCACCAGCAACACGTCCGCATGCTTGGGATTGCCCGCGTTGACCACGCCGAAACGTTCAACGTCATACATGGGCGTGAGGCAGGCCAGCACCTCGATGTCGCAACCGTTGCAGGAACCGCAGTCAAAATGGACAATCCACGGCGACTTGAGCCGGCTCCGCTTTATCATTTTGTCTACAAAACCCATATGCCTGCCTCCTTACGCCACGTACAGCCATAAAAGATTAACCAGTGCCAGCCCCATGCCGAGCAACAGAGACCTCTTCTGCACCATCCACTGCCAGGTAAGCCGGGCGGTGATGTTGTCGATGAGAATTTCCGTAAACAGCGAGGCCGCCACCAGCGTAGCCATGCCGATGACGCTGGTATGCCAGAACATGGCGCACAAGCCGAGAATAAGCACAAGATCAAGCCAGTGAGCCAGTTCAATGATGCCCAGGTAAGGGCCAGAGTACTCCGTCTGCACACCCTTTACCAGTTCCTGATGGCCATGATGGCTGGCGGAAATGTCAAAAGGCGACTTGCGCAGCTTGATGGTCAGGGCATAGCCAAGCGCCAGGAACAGCAAGGGCATCTTGAGCAGCAAGGGCTGATCCTGGGCAAACACGGCTTCAATGGAAAAAGACCCCGTGCACATGGCAAAGCCCACAAAAACCAGAATCAGTATGGGCTCATAGGCCAGCATGAGCAGAAGCTCGCGCTGCGCACCCACGTTGCTGTAGGGCGAAGGAACGCACAGGGCGCCCACCACCTGAAAAACCGCGCCCACCGTGAGCACGAAGAAAAGCAGCAGCAGGTCGCCGCCCATAAAGAATATGAGCAGGGCCAGCGCCGACGAAATGAGCGTCATATAGGCGCTGAACACAAGCCAGGCATTGGTTACGCTGGCTTCTTTGCCGAAAAGTTTGAAGACATCATAAAAGGGCTGAAGCAGGGGCGGCCCCAGACGCGACTGCAGCCGCGCCGTGAGGCGGCGGTCAACCCCGGTAAGCAGGCCCCCCACCAGGGGCGACAATATCAATCCGCCGACAGCACTGAGGATGGACAGCATTAGAGCAGACCTCCTACCAGGACGATGAGAAAGGCCGTGGATATAATATCAATGGCCCTTGTGATGGTGCCTTCGCCAAAATACTGGGCCAGGTAAAAGTTGGACAGACGTACGGGTTCAAAGGCATTCATGGGTCCCTTGAAGCCGATCTGCCCAGCCTGTTCCTGCGTCAGGCCCGAGAAATAAGGCTGCGAATGCGCCGAATTGGAAACCTTTCTGGCGGCCTTCCAGGCAATCCAGGCCCCCAGCCCAAGCAGGATGAAGAGCAGGTAAATCCAGAAATAACCTGCCCCGCCCGTAAGCGATGCGCCAGGGATGAAGCCTTCAGTCTTGAGGCCGAGACGGGCGTATACGCCTGCCACAGAAGGTTCCACAAACGTTTCCAGCACCAGAGGCGAAATAAAGGAGAATACTACGGCAAGCCCGCAAAGCGACCGCAGGGCGAACATGACCGTGGCCTTGGGATTGCCGTGAGCCGGCCGGTCGTGCAGGTTGGCCGAAGACACGAGTATGCCTGCCCACCGCGCCCAGAACAGCACAGTAAAGGCCGAGCCGAGAGCAATGAAGAAAATGATGGGCGTCATGGCCTGCGTGGCGCGGGCAATGGCCTCGATAGCCATCCACTTGCCTATGAGCATGCCGAAAGGCGGCAGCATCATGGTGAAAATGCCTATGGCCGTAATAATGGCCGTGCGGGGCATCTTGCTGTACAGGCCGCGCATGTCTTCAATATCTCTGGAGCCGATACGCTGTTCAATGGCGCCCACGCACATGAAGAGCAGGCCCTTGGATACCGAATGGTAGATAATGATGGTGGTGGCCGCCATCATGGACGCCGCCGTGTTTATGCCAACGCAGGCGATGATAAGACCCAGGTTGGCAATGGTGGAGTATGCCAGGATTTTTTTGGCATTACTTTGGCTGACGGCCAGAATACACGTACCCACAAAAGTGAATGCGCCGAAAAGCGCCACAATGGTGGACATGGTGGTGTCGGCAAAGGCCGGGGCCATGCGCAGCAGCAGGTATGTCCCCGCCTTGACCATTGTGGCCGAGTGCAGCAGGGCTGAAACCGGAGTGGGGGCCACCATGGCGCCGCACAGCCAGCTTTCAAAGGGAACCTGCGCCGACTTGGTGAAGGCCGCCAGGCAGAAAAAGGCGAACGGCAGCAGCATGGCCGTGGTTTTCACATCCATGGCCGTCATCTTGTGCAGCACAACCTCAGTGGACAGGGTACCCAGGCTCTTCTGGATGAAAAGCATGGCCGAAACAAAGGCAAGGCCGCCAAGTACGTTCATCCACAACGCGCGGTAGGCGTTGGCGTTGGCTTCCTTCGTCTGATCGTGGCTGATCAGCAGGTAGGAGCAAAGGGTTGTGACTTCCCAGAAAAAGAACATCCATGAAAGATTGTTCGAAAGCACAAGACCGTTCATCGCCCCAAGAAAACAGAAAATAATGGCGAAAAAACGCGGCTTGCGAGAAACCCGCAGGTGCAGGTGCTCTTCATGAATATCCATATAGCCCAGGCCATAGATGGTTATCAGGCCACCCACCACGGTGATGATGATAACCATGATGAGCGACAGGCCATCGGGCGCAAAGGCTGTGACGGGAGCGGAACCATCCGCCAGAACAAATTTGAGGTAAAGCAGCCCTATAAGCTGCAATGCGGTCATGCCCATGACCGTGCGGCTGCCCAGCTTCCAGCCCAATCCCAGAATATAGAGCAGCAGCAAAAGATCCAGCATGCTGAACAGGCTGTCCAGCGGAAGACCCAAGAAAGTTTCGGCTTCAAGTCGGAACGTTCCGTGAGCACCCATGATCACGGCAGCCAGAGCCATCACCGCAACCGCTGCAGGCACGAGAAGCTTGCGGGTGCGGTCAAGCTGTGTGAAATACAGAACAAGCGCCACAGCAAATGGCAGCGCCACACAGCAAAAAACAAGTGTATTCATAATTTTTGCCCCACTATATTGTGAGCTGTGAAAAACTTCACCCTGTGGTAATCCCCTCACAACATAAATTTAATATGTTTCCTCCTTGCCTTTCCAATGCAATAAACACCTACTAGAGTTAAACGAACTCAATTTTTGCGTCAACAAGAAAGAAAAAAGCACAATTCATTGATCAAACAGTTTATAAAATTCCGCCTAACATGCATCACCGTTATATCCGCATATTTCATGCAAAACTATTTGTGCTCAACAGAAAAATTTTACATGCCTCGAAAATATCCCAATCATAAACAACAATAAAAAATGTAAAATATAAAAAATATGACACGCACTACAGTGTTTTTCTATTATTAATTATGATATTTTTTTCATAAACACTTTAAATACAATTTATATAATCAAAATTACACTTAAAAACAAACTAAACCGAAACTTAATACATGGCGTAACAGTTCTCCTGGCACATGAGGGATATCGCGTCAGTGCGCCACACAACACTGCTTCGCCGGCAAGAAAAAAAAGAATAATTCCGATAAATACCCCAACAGGCTTGAAAAATATAATAAATTTAATGAACTGCCCACGGGGCGGCTGGCAGCAGAGGGTTTTGCTGCTTGCCAAATAATAGGTTAACGTATTAAATGTAAAGCATCATTCTATCAAAAGGCATGGTATGTACAGAAGTCAGCAACAGACAAAAACAATCTACGCCATCGCCTTCCTTGTGAGCGGCATTTTTCTTGTTTGCAGCCTGATTCTGCTGCGCAATGCCACATGGCAAATAGAGCAGACAAGCATACTGCACCTTTATGAAACAACAAGTCAGTTGCGGGTGCTTTTGCAACGAAAGCTGACGCAGAACTTTCAGGCGCTGCGTGGTCTGTCCACCGCCGTGGTCTACATACCGCAGCAAGAATCTTCCGCCCTGTTCAAGGAACTGAGCAATAACGCAGGCTTTATACGAATCGGCATGGCTGATATCTCTGGCGTAACAGTCATGATGGACAAAAGCGGCACATTACGTCGGCAGACGGATTTTTCAGAAGAAGATTTTTTCCGCCACGCCCTTGCGGGGCGAGTTGTCTTTTCGCCGCCACGCAAGGACCCTCACGGGCCGGGCCAGGTGATCTACAGTGCTGTGCCCGTGGAGCAGGAAGGCAGCATTATCGGTGCGCTGATCGGCGCCACCAGGGCTGAAGACCTGCTGGACATCCTTGACGAACCACTTTTCAAGGCTAACGGATTTGCAGGCATTATTGATGCCACCGGGCGCTTTGTACTGTGCTCCGGCGCAAACACAGCCGACACGACAGGCAACATTTTCAACCTCGGTCAAATGGACACGGACGACCTTGATGCGATCCGCGCCGACCTCGGCGGCAACCGCCGAAGCTATTTTCTTTATAAAGCTGGCGACAAACAGCATCTGGCGGCCTTTGACCCCATTACACATAACGGCTGGTTTCTTTTCTGCTCTGCCCCGCTCGATGAGCTGGCCCTGATCCCCCACCCCCTTCTATACTGGGGAGGCGTGGCAATCATCCTGGCCCTGCTCGTTTTTCTGCTTCTCGCCTGGCGAGTGCATTGCCAGGGGGCAAGCAAGGAGCGCCAGCTGCGAAGCATGGCGCTCACTCCCCTTCTGATCGACACTCTCGCCAATCACAGCCTTCACCTGGAAGGCACAGCCCTGTTGCACAACAATCCTGGTGTCACGTTCGCCATCTGGCTGGCAGACATCAAACATTTCAATTTTTACAGCAGGATGCTCGGCAAAGAAGCCGGCAACAATGAACTGCGGCGCATTGACCGCATGTTGAAAAGCTGGCCGCAAGGCCCGCTTACCAGGCGTTACCACATCATCGGCAATACGTTCGCGGGCATTCTTCCTTTCACCAGTGACCAGGACCTGACAGAAAGATTTGCCCAGGCCGCACACGAGGTGGAACACGGCAGTCACCAATTTTCACAGGTTTTTCCCCTCCGCCTCTATACAGGCGTATACACCACGGACATGGTGGAAGAAAAAGACCTGACCTTTATGGATATGCTCAGCAGGGCCGGCATCGCCATGCATGTGGCAAAAACCTTTGAGGCCAGCACGCTGCGTTTTTACTCCGAAGGAATCTGCGAAGAAGCCCTGCACCGCAACCGCTGAGATCCTTTTCGCCCTCATCTGTGCCGCGGCAGGCGCGGCCCGCAACGGTCTGCCATGAGCGAAAGAACCTTGCACCCGCATATCTTTGGTGCTATGAGTCAATTTTGTTTCAAAATTTGCCGGCAACGGCAGTGGTATTCAGGCAGTGCCTGCCGCCGGGAATCTTCACAGTCTGGCGGCTTTATTCCATTCTTCCCCTGAAACAGAGGCAAAAGAAATGCCCATCGCCATTCCGCGCTCTGGCGCTGATGAAAGACCTATTGTTCCTGACGTTCACATCAGCGATCTTTCAAAGCTGGTCATCCGACCCGCCACTGTAGCGGACGTACACGGCATGTCGGCGCTTATCAACCAGTATGCTTCCGCCAACGTCATGCTGGCGCGGGGGCCGCAGTACCTGTATCAGCACATTCAGGACTACATGGTTGCCACAGCTCCGGCCGTGGACGACGGCCACGATGTCATCGTGGCCTGCGGAGCCGTTCATGTTCTGTGGGCTGACCTTGGCGAGATACGCTCCGTGGCCGTTCATCCCTCCTGTCAGGGGCAAGGCTTCGGCAAGCGCCTGGTCTCCATGCTGGTGAACCGCTGCCGCAGTCTGGCTTTGCCCAGGGTGTTTGTCTTTACTCTCGTGCCTGACTTCTTCGCCAGGTGCGGATTTACCGAATTCAACAAGGACGACATGCCCCCCAGCGTCTGGGTGGAATGCAGCAAATGCCCCAAGTTTTATTGCTGTGACGAAATTGCAATGATGTTGCACCTTTGACCGTCTGCGCCGTAGCAAGCGGCGCAATGGCGGCCAGCCCCAGCGTGCTCAACGCACAGCCAGCCCGCAAAAAGCGCGGCTGGCAGGACCCCCACTACCTCAAAGGCGGAACAGCGCATGAACAGACTGCAAAACAGAGACTTTCTGAAAGAAACCGATTTCACGCCGGAAGACCTCACCTACCTGCTGGATTTGGCAGCCGATCTCAAGCAGGCCAAAAAAGCGCGCAGGGAACCCGAGTTTCTGAAAGGCAAGAACATTGTCATCCTTTTTGAAAAAGACTCTACCCGCACACGCTGTTCTTTTGAGGTGGCCGCCTACGATCAGGGCGCGCGCGTGACCTATCTTGGCCCTTCAGGCTCGCAGATGGGCAAAAAAGAATCTCTGGCCGACACGGCTCGCGTACTTTCCCGCTTTTATGACGGCATTGAATATCGGGGCTACGGGCAGGAAAGGGTTGAGGCGCTGGCCGAACACGCCTCGGTTCCGGTGTGGAACGGCCTTACCAATGAGTGGCATCCCACGCAGTTTCTGGCAGACATGCTCACCATGCGCGAATGCTGCTCCAAACCTCTGAACAGACAAACCCTGGCCTACATGGGCGACGCCCGCTATAATATGGGCAATTCCCTTATGATCGGCTCCGCCCTGCTGGGGCTGGACTTTCGCTCCGTGGCCCCCAGGGCGCTGTGGACGGCAGACGATGTTTACGAAACCGCCTGCCGCATCGCATCCGCCACGGGTGCGCGCATCAGCCGCACCGAAAGCGTGGCCGAAGGCGTGCAAGGCTGCGACTTCATTTCCACCGATGTCTGGGTATCAATGGGCGAACCCGATGACGTGTGGAAAGAGCGCATTGAGTTGCTACTGCCCTATCGTGTGACGGGTGAAACCATGCGACAGACCGGCAACACCGACTGCAAGTTTTTGCATTGCCTGCCAAGCTTTCATAACCGCGACACGAGCATGGGTGAGGAAATCTTTCAGCGCTTCGGCATAGACTGCATGGAAGTCAACGACGAAGTATTTGAATCGCCTCGCAATGTGGCTTTTGAAGAAGCCGAAAACCGCCTTCACACCATCAAGGCCGTCATGGTTGCCACGCTGGCTGAAAGCCCGCTGGTTTTCAGCGTTTAGCGTTAGAAAAAACAGCCCGGCGGCAGCAAGCCTGGCAACATGCGCGGCAGAACATCCCGCGCGAGGCGCCTCCGGCAAAGGCATGTCCGCCGGCCATGCCGCACAGGGCGACGGCAGACCGCAATGCCCCGTAATATCCCGCAATGCCCCGCGCATCCGGCAAACGGGGATTAACATATTGACGTTAAAAGGCGTTCTCCCTATAGTGATGCGCCATAACGCCGACGGCCGCGTCAGGCATGCGCCCGTAGCTCAGTTGGACAGAGCAGGAGCCTTCTAAGCTCTTGGCCGGGGGTTCGACTCCTCCCGGGCGCGCCATAGCAAAATCAGACCGCCATGTGCTAACGCATGTGGCGTTCTTTTTTATTTCGCTCCGGAACTTCTCTGCTGCTCACCCGGCCGCCCTCCTTCCACGTTCCAGCCCAACTCCAGGCAGACCTCGCACCGCACCGCCCTTCGCCATCTTGCGCTGTTTGCCGCCACTCTGGCCGCTTTGCACCGCTCATCGCCGCCCTACGCCGCCAGAGCACAAAAGGCAACTCTCGCACCGCGCGCACCACTTAATACCACATCTGCCCGCAAGTACGCGGAGGGGCTGCCACGGGAGGGTTGCCATGCGGGCTGCCGTGCAGAACATGCCGTCTTGAGCCGCGTTCTTTCCGCAAGCCCGTTCGCATTGCAGATTTAATATGAATTTAATGCGTCGCCTGCCATTTTTACACCCATTTTATACGCCTTATCCTAAAGTTTTCCCGTGGGCTGCATGCCTGCAGGAGGATTTTATGGAAAACATCATCTGGCAGTGCCTTCTTTATCTTTCCCTGCTCATGGCTCTGGCCTGGCCCTTGGGAAAATATATGGGCAAGGTAATGGACGGCGAACCCTTCTGGCTGCAAAGCCCTCTTGCCCCCTGCGAACGTACCCTGTATCGGCTTATGGGTGTGGACCCCGCAGAGCAGATGAACTGGAAACGCCATCTGGCCTGTGTGCTTGCTTTCAGCGGCATATCCCTGGCCGCGCTTGTTGCCCTGCTTATGACGCAGCATATCCTTCCCCTGAATCCCCAGAATGTTTCCGGAGCCAGTTGGCACCTGGCCCTGAATACGGCTATCAGCTTTGTGACCAATACCAACTGGCAGTCCTACGCCGGAGAAAACGCCATGAGCTATCTCTCCCAGATGGCCGGACTGGCGGTGCAGAATTTTGTTTCCGCAGCAGCGGGTATTGCCGTGCTTTTTGCCCTTATCCGGGGGCTGAGGCCCTCCGGCGGAGCCAGCCCGGGCAATCTGGGCAATTTCTGGGCTGATGCCACGCGGGCGGTACTGTATATGCCGGGGAACAGATCCCCGCTGACGGCGATGTGACGGAAGGCGCGGCCTCGGTGGACGAAAGCGCCATCACGGGTGAATCCGCCCCGGTCATCCGCGAAAGCGGCTGCGACCGCAGCGCGGTCACCGGCGGCACAACGGTTCTTTCCGACTGGCTGGTCATCCGTGTCACCAGCGAGACAGGCCGTACTTTTCTGGACAAAATGATCGCTATGGTTGAGGGAGCCGCCCGCCAGAAAACTCCCAACGAAATCGCCCTCAACGTTCTGCTGGTGGCGCTTACCGTCATTTTTCTTCTGGTCACGGTTTCCCTGTGGTGCTTTGCCCGCTTTACGGCCGGGCAGGAGCACATCCAAAATCCAGTGAGCTTTGCCGCGCTGGTGGCGCTTTTTGTCTGCCTTGCGCCGACCACCATCGGCGCTCTGCTTTCCGCCATAGGCATTGCGGGCATGAGCCGCCTCAACCGCGCCAACGTGCTCGCCATGAGCGGACGTGCCATCGA
>NZ_JBAIYW010000115.1:0-19268 GCF_036763055.1 Desulfovibrio sp. 1214_IL3152
GTCCCGGATGCAGCCAGCCAGTACACGCATAGTCCAGCCCGTCTTGCCGCGCATGCTCCGGCTGATCCGGGTGCAGCAGGCCGGGATGCAGCCTGCCGCGTAACAGCAGGCTGTTCCACAATCCGCAGGTCTTCCAGCTGTCAATGTCGTCAGCCAGAACTGCCAGCGCATCCGGCTCACTGCTGAAAAAACGCCGATGATCATGCCCCGGATCAGTGGGTTGCTGGGCAGCCAGGCGCAGGCAAAAATCCTGCGGCGCAAGTTCGTCCAAAGCCGCCGCAAAACCGCCCACAGCCAGAAAATCCTCACGCCGCAGCAAAAGCGCTCCCATATGGGCAAGCTGAAAAAATCTCCGCTTTCGGGCCAGATCATGCTCCAGGGGCAGACCTTCATAAAGATACCGCAGTTGCCCGAGGCAATCTCCCACGCTGCCCATGTGGGCTATGCGGGCCTGGAAAGGAGCGACATTATCCGCCAGTGAAGCAGGAGGGCCAAATGCTTCCTGGCGGTAAAGGAAGAGGGGATTGACCCCGGCAAGCCGGTCTGAACTTTCAAGCCTGTGACGCATTGCCGGCAGACTGCCGGGCAAAAGACGCACCGCCGAGGAAAGAAGCAAGAGATAGGGGGTGTGCGCCTGGCCGGCGGCCAGATTGAGCGCCTCCAGGCAAGGCTGCCCTGCGGACGGGCTGTAACAGCGAAACGCATGCATGGCTCCGCGCCGCACCATATCCTGCCCCAGGGGCATAATCTGCGGGCGCATCGCTTCATGGCATGCCGCCATGAGCACCTGCCCCGCTGCCCCGGCGGATTCAAGGGCGGCGCAACAGTCCTGGGGGGAGAACTCCGGCAAAATGCGAAGTAAAACAGTCAGCCAGGGTCTGTCATGTGCTCCGTTTGTCATGGCGGCAGGCTAGCACAGGGCAGAAGGCGGCGCAACGCGACGGCCTTACTCCGATGTCACGGACCACGCGGGCCGTATGGTTTGCTGCTGTTGCTGCTTCCCTGAGGGCGCGATCCGGCATTTTCAGGCGAACCGGCTTGCGCCCTTGGGAATCTTGCGCGCCACCCCGCTGGAGCGCTCTCAGCATCCCTGTTTTGCGGCTTGAGAGAAAAAGCGGTACTCTGCCCGCAGGACGTTTCCACACACGCCCTGCCCCCTCGGCCGCCCAACGCTCGTATGCAGGAGTCTTCATGCCGCCCGTAGTTTCTGTGGTCATTCCTTCGTATAATAGCCGCACCTACCTGAAGCGCGCCCTGACAAGCCTTGAGGCGCAGCGCTGCAAGGAACTGGATCTGGAAATCATTGTGGTGGACGACGGGTCTGATGACGGCACACAGGACTATCTGAAAAAAAGCTTTCCACAGGTGCAGTGCCTGCGTCAGGCCAATGCGGGCGCTTCCCGGGCGCGCAACAGGGGCATGGATGCCGCCACGGGCGACTACCTCGTTTTTCTGGATGCCGACGACATACTTTGCCGTGGCTGCCTGCATTCCGGGGTGGAAAGCTTACGCCGCCACAGCGCAGACATCAGCGTATGCCTCTGCCTGAACCATGTGGAGGGCGCGTCCGGCGGACACTTCTGGCCCCTGCGCCGGGGGCAGTATCCGCTGCACCTGTGGCATTCCAACATCTCACCGGTGCATACCTTTATGCTCAGGCGCAGTTCCGTGGGCGAACGACGCTTCTCCCCCCTGCCCGCATGTGAAGACTGGCTGTTCTGGTGTCAGTGCGCGCACGCGGGTCTGCGTTTTGTCTCCAATACCGATGGCATGGCAGTTTATGTACACCGCCCCCAAAGTCTTTCCCGCACAGTGGACGGCCAGCACATACGAATGCATGTTCTCAAGACTATAGGAGAAAATCTTAATAACAATGCAAACCTGCCTGAAGAGGGTCTCTTTGCCGCCGCCCTTGCCCATCTGGCCGGAGTCTTGGCCTGCACCACAGAACAGCGCCATTACAGTGCAAACAATATTCCCACATTATTACGGCAAGCGAAGCAAAGCCTGCTCCACGCCCTGCGGGCCGAAAAAAACGCCGCGCCACCCGGACTCGCAGAGCGGAGCCACGCCTTGCAAGCCTGCGCCCTTGCTTGCGCCCTGCCTGCGGAAGCCCAGGATCTGACAGCCGGAATACGCGCGTTGGGCCGACGAATATGCCCGGAAATACAAAACTTTTCAGAGGGCGCATCCATACATGCCGCGTGGCGCGCGGCCCTTGCTCAAACAGCAGTTCCCCTGCAGGTAATGGAACGCACTTTTTACAAAAATTTTGATCCGCAAAGCCTCAATCTTTGAGTGTATACATATAACACGCTAGTAAAAAAGAAGTTTATCATTCCAATTCTTCTTTTTTCCACACAGGCCCGGAAGGCTTGGCAGACCAAGCATATATTTGCTAGGCTGGCTGCGCCCGGCCTTTTGGCACTCACGGGGCATCACATGCGCCAAGCCCGTGCCGCGGGCCGCATTTAATCACATCAACCGCATCCAGAATTATGGGGCACGCAACCCAAGGCCTACTGCATGACACAAACAATGCCCCGCTTACTCTACCTGCTGGCCGTACTGGCCTGGTATCTGCTTCTGCTGCCCAACCCCGTCACAATTTTCATGGCGGCCTGCCTGTCTTGCCTTACCCTGCCGCAATACCGCAAACTGAGACAAAAAGCCCGGGCCTGGCGAATCCGCATTGAACGCAGCCGGCCGGATTCACGCAAGCGCCGCTTTCTTGTTTCCCTTGTCAATTCTTCGCCCCTTTACGGGTACATCGCCATGCTGATGGCAGCCATCATCGTGCCTATTTCGGTGCTGGTCCTTCTGGTATCACCGCAGGCAGCGGCCGGTTTTACACGGCTGCGCGAACTCCAGGCCAACAATTTTCAGTTGCCCGCTGAATGGGTCAACTATATCCAGCAGTGGCGGCAGAGCCTTACAGAGCACCCGCGCCTTGAGCGCGCCTTTAACGATCTGCTCACACGGCTGGACAACCTTTTCGACAGCGCCATGGGCCTGCTGCTGTCGCGCGGGGTGGATTTTCTCGGCGGCACCATGACGGTGCTCTGGACCGGATTTCTCTTTATAAGCCTTACAGTGATATTTACCATCTATTCCCGCCGGGTACGCAAGATTACGGGCAGGATATTCCATATTTCCCAACCCATGCTGCGGCGATTCATCACAGCCATACAGCGGGCATTGCGCGGCATCATGCTGGGCATCGTTCTGGTGGCGCTGGCCCAGGGCTTTCTGTGCGGCATCGCCTTTGCGGTGGCGGGCGTCAACCAGCCTGCCTTCTGGGGCTTGCTGGCTACCCTGGTGGCTCCCATCCCTATGGTAGGTACTGCCCTTGTGTGGCTTCCCCTGTGCATTTCGCTCTGGTTTACGGGCAAAGGCATGGCCGCCATCGGGCTGGGGCTGTGGGGAATGCTGGCCGTGGCGGGAGTGGACAACGTGCTGCGGCCCCTTTTCCTGCGACAGGGCATCAAGGCGCCTTTTTTTGTGCTGATTATCGCCATCCTCTGCGGACTTTCCAGCTTTGGCCCCGTGGGGCTTATTGCAGGCCCCGTGCTGCTGGCCTTTGCCATGCAGGCAGTGGAGGAAGCCAACCGTATCTACAAGTATAATGCTTAGCAAAGTATAATGGTTAAAATAGATTCTCACGCTACGCTTACGGTAGAGGAAGAGCCTTGCCGCCCCAGGGACTACTGCGTACCAAACAGTACGGGAAACGGCAGCGCCCCTGCAAGGCCATGCCACACATGCTCCCGCCACGAAAAGATGCCCTTGTCGCCTGCACGGCTGGCAGCATGTTTTTTATGGCTCTGCCTGCTTGTGGCATGTGTCGCACCCGGGCATGCCCTGGCGGCCATGCCCGTGCGTTCCGCCATTCTTATCAATATGGATACCGGCAAAGTTCTTTATGCCAAGAATCCTGACATGGCCATCCCCCCGGCTTCACTCACCAAGGTCATGACCATGTATCTGGCTATGGACCAGATTCGCGCGGGAAAAATCAAGCTCGGCGAAAAAATAAGAATCACGCCGCAAGTGGCTGCCGTGGGCGGGTCGTCCATGCATTTGCGGGCAGGCGATCGGGTTGCGCTTTCACAGTTGCTCACGGGCATGGCTGTGGTTTCGGGCAACGATGCGGCCACTGCTGTGGCCCGCCGGGCTGGCGGCAACGACCGTCAGTTTGTGCGCGCCATGAATCAGAAAGCCAAGGCCCTGGGCATGAGCCGCACCACATTCAAAAATCCCACCGGACTGCCTGCAGCCGGACAAAAAACCACCGCACGAGACATGGCCCGAATGACAAGGGCCTACCTGCGTTCCCACCCGTCCGCCCTGCGTTATCACAACGTGCAGCTGCTCACCTACCGAGATAGGAAAACACGCAATACCAACGGATTGCTGGGTACGGTAGCAGGGGTCAACGGATTGAAAACGGGCTGGACCGTAGCCTCGGGCTACAACCTTATTGTGACGGCCCAACGGGGTAAAACCCGCATGCTGGCAGTGGTTATGGGCGGCGCCAGCAGAGTCGGGCGCGATAATGCCGCCCGCAGGCTCATCGAGGCCGGATTTCGCCATCCTGCATCCCCCAAAAAAGTGCAGCAGATATTTGCGGGCAGGAAAAAGCGTTGAGGCCAGTCACAGAGCGGCTTGTGCGATTGCCCTTGTCCTGCGCGCAACGGTTACGAACGATCTGACTGACAGGTCTTTTTGCTGTCCGCCCTCCTAGACAGTGTCGTCACGAGCGCCTTTCCCGGTATCTCTGTGTCGAACTTCGCCTTTTATTCCGGTCGAGTACCATAAGAGTACACTCCCTGCATAAAAGGCTCGTTCTCCTTGATATACCAAGGAAATTCATCTCGTGGCGACACTGCCTAGAGCAGATTAACTTTGAGAATGTACATTCTCAAAGTTTAAGACACGCTCGCTTCGATGCTTAACCGCGCAAATAAATAGCTCTGCTGTCTTCTCGGTAGTCGTTGGCGAGCCTGCGAGCCTTACGAATGGCGACAGTGGTTGTGTAGCAACAAACCGCTCGTTATACATGGTGTCTGCAAGCGTAGTTTCCCGCGTTACAACTCCTGAAGCATCCGTAACTTCCTTTGTCGTAACGGCTGAAGCTGCGCTTGCATCTTTGCGGCGGGCCACTGCTCACGCAGCCGCCAGAACAAGTTCAAAGTGAAATTGCTCTAGAGCAGTTAACGAATGAAATGAGTTAACTGCTCTGCAAGGATTTTCAGGAAAATCCTTGCCACGAAATGCGAGCAGGCAGGCTTTTGCCTGCCGTAAGCAAGCATTTCAAGTGTTAAATGCTCTAGTTGTAGTGACCGGCGAATACTGCGAGGGAACTTCAAACAACCGCGCTGATGAGAAGCATGCTTGCTGGGTACGGCTGGCGCAAAGAGCACCGTTGCCCGGCGCTTGCACAAAAAACATTAAAAATGGGCGGAAGACCATAAATAAAGACGGCGGAAATTTCCGCCGTCTTTATTTATGAATCACAGGATCTGTGGCAACAGCGGCTACGCCTGCTTCAATGCCTGCTCCAGATCCGCGATAATGTCATCCACATGCTCAAGCCCAACGGACAGGCGCACCGTACCGGGATGTATTCCCGCTTCGCGCAACTGCTCGTCTGTCAGTTGCCGGTGGGTGGAGCTTGCAGGATGCAGCACGCAGGTGCGGATGTCAGCCACATGCACCTCAAGGGAAATCATCGTAAGGCTGTCGATAAAACGCGCTCCGGCATCACGCCCGTCGCGGAGAGAAAAGGCGATCACGCCGCTGCACCCGTCGGGCAGGTACCTGTCGGCCAGCGCCTTGTTGGGATTGCCCGGCAAACGGGGATAACTGACGGATTCGACCTTGGGATGCCCGGCAAGATAGGCGGCCACCTTTTCGGCATTGCGGCAGTGGCGCTCCATGCGCAAGGGCAGGGTTTCAAGCCCCTGGTTGATATAAAAGGCTCCCTGGGGGCTTTGGCAGCAGCCCATATCCCGCATGAGCTGCACACGGGCCTTGACGATAAAGGCCGCCCGGCCAAAGGCTTCGGTATAAACCAGCCCGTGATAGGAGGGATCAGGCTCGGTGAATTCGGGAAACTTTCCGCCAGTCCAGTCAAAATTTCCGCTGTCCACAATAACGCCGCCCATCTGCAGGGCATGACCGTCCATATACTTGGTGGTGGAGTGCACAACCACATCCGCCCCATATTCAAAGGGGCGGCACAGCACGGGCGTGGCAAAGGTGCTGTCCACAACAAGGGGCAGGCCATGCCTGTGCGCCAGACCGGCAAAACGCTCGATATCCAGCACATCCATGGACGGATTGGTCAAAATTTCTCCGAATACCGCCTTGGTATTGGGTCTGAAGGCTTTTTCAAGCTCTTCATCCGGCGCGGTCTGATCCACAAACGTCACTTCAATGCCGAGCTTTTTGAGGGTAACGGCAAAAAGGTTGAATGTTCCCCCATAAATGCTGGAAGCGCTGACGACATGGTCGCCGCTGCGGGCCACATTGAGCAGGGCAAGCAGATTGGCCGCCTGACCGGAGGACGTGCAAAGAGCGCCCACACCGCCTTCAAGGGCCGCGATCTTGCGCTCCACCGCATCCACAGTGGGATTGCCGAGGCGGGTATAAAAAAATCCCGCATCCTCGAGGTCAAACAGCCGCGCCACGGCTGCGGTGGACTCATACCTGAACGTGGTGCTCTGGGCGATGGGCACAACACGCGGTTCACCGTTTTTGGGCTCGTAACCGGCGTGCAGACAAAGAGATTCCGTTTTCATGCCATCCTCAATGCGGTGGAATTTAAAGATCATCACGGCCGTACATTCGTGCCGCGCCGCACGAAAATACAGCAAGCGCATCCGGGTGGCAACCTGACGCGGGTGATCCGGATTCAGGTGACGCCGCACACGGCATGAACCAGTCGGTCGCCTGACGGCGGTCATGCAAGTTTTTTGCAAACCTTGTAAACCCGCCGCACACAGGGGCAGAACAGCTCCGTAAACGCCAGCAAAAAATCACGAACCTATTGACCGTTTGTCGCTTACTGTATATAATTTTTCGCAAATGACGGCCAGCTGGACGTGCTAAAACATGAGGGGCATGATTGTCGCACACGCCAAGCCAGCAGCCTTTTCGCATCATATCAGTTCCTGAATTATGCACAGACAGCGCCACAGGGCGCACGGCCGTTAAGCCGGACGTCGCTATGCCGTTGTCTTCGACACGGACGGCGTGACTTTTTCGCGCCGCACAGCAGGCCCCAGTGGCAGGGGGACTGCGCCGCAGATGTTCATTCACTCTTGCCAGGAGGCTATTATGCGTATTGCCGTGGGTCTGGGCAAAGAAGGCGGAGAAGAGCGTTTGGAGCGCCAGGGCATCAGCCGCCGCGATTTCATGAAATTTTGTACGGCGGTGGCCGTGGCTATGGGCATGGGTCCGGCTTTTGCTTCCGATGTGGCTGCCGCCCTCACCGGGCGTCGCCCTTCGGTAGTGTATCTGCACGCCGCCGAATGCACGGGCTGTTCCGAAGCGCTGCTGCGCACCTACCAGCCCTTTATCGACACTCTTATTCTCGACACCATTTCTCTTGACTATCATGAAACCATCATGGCCGCCGCCGGCGAAGCCGCCGAAGAGGCGCTTCAGGCCGCAGTCAACGGGCCTGACGGTTTCATCTGCCTTGTCGAAGGCGCGATCCCCACGGGCATGGACAACAAGTACGGCTATATAGCCGGACACACCATGTACGACATCTGCAAAAACATCCTGCCCAAGGCCAAGGCTGTGGTCAGCATCGGCACCTGTGCCTGCTACGGCGGCATTCAGGCTGCCAAACCCAATCCCACCGCCGCCAAGGGCATCAATGACTGCTATGCGGACCTTGGCGTCAAGGCCATCAACGTGCCTGGCTGCCCGCCCAACCCCCTGAACATGGTCGGCACTCTTGTGGCCTTCCTCAAGGGCCAGAAAATCGAACTGGACGAAGTGGGCCGCCCTGTCATGTTCTTTGGACAGAGCGTGCATGACCTCTGTGAGCGTCGCAAGCATTTCGACGCCGGCGAATTTGCGCCCTCCTTCAACTCCGAAGAAGCGCGCAAGGGCTGGTGCCTCTACGATGTCGGCTGTAAAGGACCCGAGACCTACAACAACTGTCCCAAGGTTCTTTTCAACGAGACCAACTGGCCGGTAGCTGCCGGGCATCCCTGCATTGGTTGCAGTGAGCCCAATTTCTGGGACGATATGACGCCGTTCTACCAGAACTAGGGGGATAAAAAATGAGCCAAGTCACTAAAACGCCCCAGAGCAATTACACCGGTCCCATTGTGGTGGATCCGCTGACCCGCATCGAAGGCCATCTGCGTATTGAAGTGGAAGTCGAAGGCGGCGTGATCAAAGAGGCCCGCAGCTGCGCCACCCTCTTCCGCGGCATTGAAACCATCCTTAAAGGCCGCGACCCGCGCGATGCCCAGCATTTTACCCAGCGTACCTGCGGCGTCTGCACCTATACCCACGCCCTCGCCTCCACACGCTGCCTTGAAGACGCCATCAACAAGCCCATTCCGGCCAACGCGACCTATATACGCAACATGGTGCTGGCCAACCAGTTCATGCACGACCATCTGGTGCACTTCTACCATCTCCACGCCCTGGACTTTGTAGACGTGACCAGCGCCCTTCAGGCCGATCCGGCCAAGGCCGCCAAGCTGGCGAACTCCATTTCGCCCCGCAAGGCGACCACTGAAGAATTCGCCGCCGTGCAGTCCAAACTGAAGACCTTTGTGGCAAGCGGGCAGCTCGGCCCCTTCACCAACGCCTACTTCCTGGGCGGACATGAAGGGTACTACATGGACCCCGAAGCCAACCTCGTGTGCACCGCCCACTATCTGCAGGCCCTGCGCGCCCAGGTGGAAGTTGCCAAGGGCATGGCCGTTTTCGGCGCCAAAAACCCGCACACCCAGTTTACCGTTGCCGGTGGCGTGACCTGCTACGAAGCACTGACGCCCGAACGCATCAAGCAGTTCCGCGATCTTTACGTCAAGGCCCGCGCCTTTATTGAAGAAGTCTATATCCCCGACCTTCTGCTGGTCGCCAGTTACTACAAGGACTGGGGCAAAATCGGCGGAACCAACAACTTCATGGCTTTTGGCGAATTTCCCGCGCCCGGCGGCGAACGCGACCTCAACAGCCGCTGGTACAAGCCCGGCGTTATTTATGACCGCAAGGTGGGTTCCGTACAGCCCTTCGATCCGAGCAAGATTGAAGAGCATGTGCGCCATAGCTGGTACGAGGGCAAGGCCCGCGCACCCTATGAAGGCGAAACCAATCCGCACTTCACCTTCATGGGCGACACGGACAAGTATTCGTGGAACAAGGCCCCGCGTTACGACGGCCACGCCGTGGAAACCGGCCCCCTTGCGCAGATGCTGGTGGCCTACGGGCATAACCACAAGACCATCAAGCCCACCATTGACGCTGTGCTCGCCAAGCTGAATCTTGGCCCCGAAGCCCTGTTCTCCACCCTGGGCCGTACCGCCGCCCGCGGCATCCAGACGCTGGTCATTGCCCAGCAGCTTGAAAACTGGATCAACGAATACGAGAACAACATCATCAAGGACAAGCAGATCGTCGAAGACTACGCCGTGCCGACCTCCGCGCGCGGTGTCGGCTTTGCCGACGTGTCGCGTGGCGGCCTCTCGCACTGGATGACCATTGAAAACGGCAAGATCGACAACTTCCAGCTTGTGGTTCCCACCACCTGGAACCTGGGACCCAGGGACGAGAAGGGCATACCCAGCGCCGCCGAAGCCGCTCTGGTCGGCACGCCGGTGGCCGATCCCAAGCGCCCGGTGGAAATCCTGCGCACCATTCACTCCTTTGACCCCTGCATCGCCTGTTCTGTGCACGTCATTGACGGTGAAAGCAACGAAGTGCATGACTACAAGGTACTGTAGCCTGTCATAGCCGGATGCATGAGGGCGGGGGATTTGCCCCCGCCCTTTTTTTCACTCTTCAAGAAAGCGAGCAGGCACATGAGCAAAGAAAAGGTGCTTATCCTGGGTGTGGGCAATATTCTGCTGACCGATGAAGGCTTTGGGGTACGGGCAGTGGAACACCTTGAGTCGCAATACCGCTGGCCTGAAAATGTGACTCTTATGGATGGCGGCACTCAGGGGCTGATGCTCATGAGCACACTGATGGATTGCGATTTTCTGGTGGTTCTGGATGTGGTGCTGGGGCGCGAAGCGCCGGGTTCCATATACTTGCTGGAAGGCGAAAAACTGCGGCAGAGCCTGAGCTTCAGAGACTCGATGCACCAGACCGACCTTGTGGACACTCTCGTAACCTGCGAACTGGCCGGGCATCGCCCGCGGGCGCTTGTTTTCGGCATGCAGCCATTCGACTACAAAACCATGCAGGTCGGGCTGACACCCGAGGCAGAAGCCAAACTGCCGGAATTTTGCTCAAAAGTGGTGGCAGAACTTGTCCACCACGGCATCCGCGCCGAAAAAATCTGACTCCTGTCCGGTCAATATAAAAATTCCGTGCAAAAATCCCGTAACAGCCACACGCTGTTACGGGATTTTTACATCAGCATATCTCTCGCCCCGTTCAAAAACGGAATGGCTCGGCGTCATTCATTTCCGGGCAGGCATTCTTCGGTGAACAGCGCCATCTGGACCTGCCTCAGATCAGCGGCCCACAGCCCGTCACCCTCGCGCAAAACACCGGTAAACGTGCCGTCATATACCTGACCGCAGCCACACGAAGGCGACCGACTTTTAAGAATTGCGGCAGTACAGCCGCTTTCCCGGGCCAGGGCCGTTGCCGCACGCACACCCTGCAGAAAAGCAGCGGTCACGTCCTCGCCATTTTTGTTGATCACCCGATCACCCACAAGTTCGCAGCAAGGCCTCGGCGTAGGCAGGCCTCCCAGACACTCCGGGCAGGCTGCCACAGCCCGGCCCTCTTCCATCAGGCGCATGACTGCGGGACAGGGCGTGGCGCGCCCGTCGTAGCGGCAGGCAATGCCTGCCAGACAGGCGCTGACGATGTAGCGTGGCCGCATGGTGTTCACTTTTCTTCAGGCAAAAGCGCGGCTTCCCACATTTCCTGATAATAAACGCAGGTGCCGGGATTCCAGGCGGTAGCCGTGGCGTGGTCATAACTTTCGGTAATAGGCCAGTCAGTATGCGGAGCCAGGGCTTCTTCAAAAGAGGCGGCTTCAACCACAGCTTCATATTCAAGATTAAGCGTGTAGTTTGGCCCTTTCATAAAGCGCAGATGATAGCGCGGCATGGCAAATCCTTTCAACGCGAACACCGGGAAGGAGAATCCCCTTCCCGGTGTGTTTAATCATTTACACAATGGCAGTGCCTAGTGTGTGGTCATCACAAACTTGCTGACGAGGAAGAGCACGATCAGCAAAAAGATGCCAAGCCCCACGCCGCCTTTGATGAGTTTCATCTCAACGGGATCCAGGGGTTCATACTCCATCTTCTCAATTTCTTCATGGAGTTTTACTTCATTAGTCTTTTCCATATCTCACTCCGTATATGCTAGCCGCCGATAACAGGCGGGGTCATGCCGTGGAAGAAGGCGTAGGAAATGAACAGGCCCACCCAGATGATGAAGCCAAACAGGCACACCACGTACACAACGGCCAGACGACCGATGCCTTCTTCACGCAGTTTGCGGAAGTTGGACACCACACCGATGGTGAAGAAGGTCATGAGGAAGAACAGCACACGGAAGCCGTTGATGGTGCCGGACAGGCTCTTGCCGAGCTTGTGCAGTTCGGGCGAGGACAGGCACATGAACAGCAGGATCAGGAAGGTGCCGATGTAGCCAAGCACAAAGCGGGGGAAACGATCCATAACGTCGCCCCAGGTCATGGTGCGTTCGCCACGGGTCTTGTCGAACTTGGCGGTCCAGACGTAAGCAAGCACCAGGGCCCACACGCCGATGAACACGTCAATGAAGATCTTGACGGTAGTGGTAACCATCACGACCCAGCCCGGTTCCCAGTTGATGCCCTGACCGGCCATCTTTGCCAGAATGAGGGATTCGGTGATGGCACCGCTGGCGATGGCGCCGCCGTCAGACTTCACGGCGAGGCCCATCCAGGCGCCGGCCACCAGGGGCTCGGTGGAAAGGAACTGCTGCGCCACGAAGGGCAGGATCAGCATTTCGATGCAGGTGAACACCACGACCAGCGAGGACACCATGATCGGCACCACAGGCCGGGCGCGGATGGCGCCGCCGGTGGCAATGGCCGCCGAGACGCCGCAAATGGAAATGCCGGAAGCAAGAGGAGCAGCCCATTCTTTGTTGAACTTGAAGTGTTTACGGGCAACGTAGTAAACAACGCACCAGTAAAGCAGGTACGCTTCAACAATGGCGCAAAGACCGCGGAAAATGATGTGACCGGCAAAACCGGCCGCATCAGCGGCTTTCACGCCGAGTTCGGCGCCCATGATAACAATGGCGATTTTAACAAAAAGCTCGGGCCGGCAGGCTTCGCGCAGGCTTTCGGCAAACTTGGGGGTAATGTTGCCCACAAGAATACCGACAACCAGAGCCACGATAAGGCCGGCTTCAGTGCTGAGGCCCAGCGCCCACGGAATGCCCTGCTTGGCGAGCTGCGTGGGGTTGGCCGCGATGTAGGCGTTGGCCCCGGCCGTGTAGCAGGCGATAGCCATGAAGAAGATGATGGTAAAGCCACGAACGAAGCTCGCCACATTGCCCTTGATAAGCTTGATGCCTATCGCCAGCAAGGTGGTAATAATCGCGTAGCTCATGAGCAGCGAACCCCAGCCGGGCAGCCACTTCCAGGTTGCGGCCTTCCAGGCGGTAAGCGGGTTGTCGACCCACATGCCAACGCGCACGACCCAGCCCATCATGTCCAGGCCGACCATTTTGCCGAGCGCTAAAACGAAGACAAGGCAGCCGATAAGCAGGGCAACTTTGTCTTCGTTAAATGCTGCCTTTGGTGATGCCATACCCATAGTCCTCCATGCGAATAATGCAAGTAATCACGAACACACCTCCCCGCCGACACCTCTTGCCCCTTGGCGGCCTTGTACAAATGAGCACATAGCGCGCCAAAAAACAAAATTTGCCGCAGTGTCCGGCTGGGGAAACCACGCCAAAATGGTGCCGTCCTACGTAAAAGCAGCAGCACCGTCTGGGAAGATACCTTTCTGGGCTAGATTGTCAAGCATTAGTTCAAAGTTTAACAATCTGCAAATCATCTCTGATTTTGGAGCTTCAGGGAGTATTTTTTCCATGTTGTAAAGAAAAAAACATGGATATTTAGAAAGTATTTACAATATATCCAACACAGTATTTATAAGAAAAAGACAAAAAAACATTTTTATAGTGTTATTATGCGTAAATTTTACTTAATATATTCCAATATAACAGTCCACAGACATCAAAAAATAATCACCAAAATAAAAACTGTAAAATGAATTCATGGCCTGAAAAAGCCAAAAAAGCGGCAGCGTTGGCCGAAAAATCGTTTTTTCCGCCAACAGGGCGCACAGCCTTGTGCTTTATAACACCAACAGGCGCATACATACCGCGACGCTATACATCCCTTTAAACATGCCCATGCCTGGAGCATTTTAACTTTGAAGCCGCTCTGGAGGCTGCGTGAACGGCCTCCGCAGCACAGGGGCAGGCGCAACCCATTTGCCTTGTTACCAGTCGGTTTTTCATCCCGTTCCTGCCCGCTTTTGTGCCATCCAAACGCACGGTCAGACTTCAATCTGTGTTACGTTTTTTTAAAAGTTGACACAAAAATAACATGCCTATACCATCTGTAAAATCCTACAATCCCATACAGGACAAGAAGATGAACAGAATTTTCAAGGCATTTTCTCTATCGCTTCGCCATGTCTGTGGCGGCTTTCTGGCCCTGTTTTTCCTTCTGCTTTCACTCTCCCCGGCCTGTGCGGCCAATGGTTGGGACAAGGACACGCTGGTTTACGCCTGGAGCAGCAACGTGGGGCCGCTCAATCCTCACGCTTACGGCGCAAACAAGATGTTCGCCCAGGCCCTCGTTTACGAGCCGCTGGTGCAATATGCCGAGGACGGAAAAATCATCCCCTGGCTGGCTGAAAGCTGGACAGTTTCGCCTGACGGCAAGATCTATACGTTCAATCTGCGCAAGGATGTAAAATTTTCAGACGGCACCCCCTTCACGGCCGATGCCGTGGTAAAAAATTTCGATGCCGTCCGCATGAACATCACGCGCCATGACTGGCTGGCAACGGCTGACCTTATGGATTCCTACAAGGCCGTCGGCCCCTACACCTTTGAGCTGAGGCTCAAGCAGCCCTATGCCGCGGCTCTTCAGGAACTGAGCCTGGTGCGCCCCCTGCGCTTTCTCTCGCCCTCCGCCATGCCTGAAAATGGCAACACCGCCCAGGGCATAAAGTCCCCTGTGGGAACCGGTCCCTGGGTTCTTGCAGAAAGCCGCAAGGGCGAATTTGACCGTTTTGTGCGTAATGATAGTTACTGGGGCGAAAAGCCGCAGATGCGCCAGCTTGTGGTCAAGGTGATCCCTGATGCGGAAACCCGCGCCATTGCTCTTGAAAGCGGTGAGGTGGACCTTATAGCCACCGCCATTGCCGATCACGGCTCGGCCGGGGTAAACCCTGATGCCTACGCCGCCCTGGAAAAAGATCCGGCCTACGCCACCCGCGAGTCCTCGCCGCGCAACACCCGCCTGCTCGCCATGAACACGGCCCTGTTTCCCACCAGCGAGCTTGCCGTGCGTCAGGCCATTGTACGCGCTATTGACCGCCCATCTATAATAAAGGGTGTGTTGCTCGGCCAGGAAGCTCCGGCCGAAGAGTTGCTGGCAAAAGACATTCCCTTTTGTGACATCGCTCTGAAACCCTATCCCCACTCGGCTGAAGAGGCCGCAGCCATTCTGGACAAGGCTGGCTGGAAGCTCCGGCCCGGCGAAAAATTCCGCACAAAAGACGGCAAAACCCTCAGCCTTGAGCTTAAGTTTATTGCCAATGAAAGTATCATGCGCTCCATTGCCGAGGTGGTGCAGAGCGACCTTGCCCGCATAGGCGTGGATGTTAGACTGATGGGTGAAGAGCCCAATGCGTTCGGCGCATCGCAAACCGACGGCACATTCAACATGATATTCTGTGAATCCAATGGCGCACCTTACGATCCGTTCTCGTATGTTGCGGCCATGCGTGTGGCGGGACATGCGGACTACCAGGCCCAACGCGGGCTGCCGCAGAAAAAGGAACTGGACGCGGCCATCACAAAAGCTCTTGCCACTACGGATGCCAAGGAGCTTCAGAGCCTGTTCACCAGCATTCTGACCATGCTGCATGACGAGGCCGTTTACGTTCCTGTAAGCCGCACCATTGACAAGGCCCTGTTTAAAAAGAAGAATATCAAGGAATTCACATTCAGTCCCGTTTCGTATGAACTGCCTTTGGCGCGGGTTTCGCGGCCCTAGCAGACAATTTCAACCCGAAACTGTTCTGGCAGCGGCACAGGCAGATGCCCGCCATCAAGGCGTACGCCAGCTTGCGCCGTTGCCCAAAATCCTGGGCTGAGGACAGCGATGCCATGCATCTGCGCAGCAATGCCCCGTAAAGGGTGCGCAACACTTTGAATATGCCTTCTAGAAAATACTGTGCTCCAGGTGAATACGAGCAGGGCCATCTCCCCTGGCTGCCCGTATTTTTGTTGCCCATGCCGTGACACTCCCCGCGCGTCACGGCATGGGCAAAGTGCGGCATGGCGGTACGCCCGCGCCGCTCGCCATGCCTGCAACTTTAACGTGGACCCGTTCATGATACGCTTTTTGTGCCGCCGTCTTCTTATTCTCTTCCCTCTGCTGCTGGGAATTTCTGTTTTTGTTTTTGCCGTGCTGCGCCACGGCAAAACAGATCCGGCAATGGCATATCTGCGCCTATCCGGCCTGCCGCCCACGGAAAACCTGCTGGCAACCACCCGCGAAAGCCTGGGCCTGAACCAGCCCCTCTGGAAGCAGTATCTGGACTGGCTGGCTTCGGCCCTTCAGGGCGATCTGGGTCTGTCCTATGTGACAGGCAACCCGGCCCTCAACGAGATTCTGTACTACCTGCCCGCCACCATCGAACTGACCATGTGGGCCATGGCCGCCACCATTGTCATCAGCATTCCGCTGGGCATCGCGGCCGCCCTGTACAAAGACCGCTGGCCGGATCACCTCACCCGTATTTTTGCATTCAGCGCCGTATCCATGCCGTCATTCTGGCTGGGCTTTCTGCTGGTGCTTCTTTTTTCGCGCCATCTGGACATTCTGCCCGCCATGGGCCGGGGTGGCCCGGAATTTCTGATCCTGCCCGTGTTCACGCTTTCCTTCATGTCCATGGGGATCAACATACGCCTGGTGCGGGCGAGCATGCTGGAACACATGCACAGCCGCAGCGTCACGTACGCCCGCTCAAGAGGGCTCAAAACATGGCGCATCATTGGTCAGCACGTGCTGCGCAATGCCCTTATTCCCGTCCTGACATCCATGAGCATGCATTTCGGCGAACTGCTCGGCGGGGCGGTGATTGTTGAAAACATCTTCAACTGGCCCGGAGTTGGCCGCTATGTGGTTTCTGCCATATACAATCATGATTACCCTGTTATCCAGACGTTCACGCTGGCAACCACGCTCATTTTTGTCCTTGTCAATCTGCTTACAGACGTGCTCTACGCGCGGATAGACCCGCGTATCCGCCTTGGAGAAGGACGATGAACAAAAAAATGCTCGTGGCCCTTCTCATCCTGCTGCCCCTCATGGCCTGCGCCCTGTTAAGCCCCTGGCTGGTTCCTCACGATCCCGAGGCCGTGGATCTTGCCAAAAAGTTTTTGCCTCCCGACGCCAGCCATCTGCTGGGTACAGACCACCTGGGCCGGGATGTTCTTTCCCGCCTTATGGCGGGCGCGCGCTACTCCCTGTCCACAGTGCTGTACATTATCGGCTGCATCATGGCGGCAAGCCTGGCCCTGGGTTCCATGGCCGGATACCTCGGCGGCAGGGTCGATTCCGCCGTCATGCGCGTCTGCGACGCCATGATGACCTTTCCGACCATAGTCCTGGCGCTTTTTCTTATCGGCATTCTCGGAACAGGGCTGACAAACCTTGTCATCGCCATCGCCATTACCCATGTGGCATGGTACACACGGCTTGTCCGCAGCCATGTGCTGAGCCTGAAAAGCAGGGGACACATCCTGGCAGCGCAGGCCATGGGCCTCAGCCGCACACGCATTGTCGTCCGCCACTTTCTGCCCGCCATTCTCGTGCAGGTGCTGGTGCTGGCTACGCTGGATGTGGGGCATATGCTTTTGCATGTGGCCGGGCTTTCCTTTCTGGGACTGGGCATACAGCCCCCCACACCGGAGTGGGGCCTCATGATTTCCGAAGCCCGCAACTACATACGGTCGCAACCCATGCTCATGTTCTATCCCGGCCTGATGATCTTTATGGCGACTGCGGCCTGCAACCTTATGGGCGATGCGCTGCGCGACCGTCTGGACCCTGCCCTGCGCGCTGCGGGGGCCTGACATGGAGCATATGACACAAACTCCCGGCCAGCCGGCGGCCCCCATTCTTGACATCCGCGGCCTCTGCCTGAAAGCCGCCGGCACAGAAGATGCGCGGCTTGTGGACCAGGTTTCCCTGAGCATACACGCCGGTGAAACCCTGGCCCTTATGGGATCCAGCGGGTCGGGCAAATCTCTCACCGCCATGGCCGTCATGGGCCTGCTGCCGCCCGGAGTGCGTCAGGAAAAAGGCCATATTCGCATTGTCGGCGGCGCTCCTGCCCTGATCATGCAAAATCCCGGCGACTGTTTTGACCATCTTTTCACGGTACGGCATACCTTTCGCGAAACCTTTCGCGACACCGGCTGTGTGCCGCGCAAGCGTGAAGAAGCCGCCATGCGGCGGCGCTTGCGCGAAGTGGGCTTTACCAATCCCGAATCCATCCTGCCCCGCCACCCCTTTGAGCTGAGCGGCGGCATGCTTCATCGCGTTATGATCGCCCTGGCACTGGCCCGCAAAAGCCCCCTGATCATCGCTGACGAACCCATTTCAAGCCTTGACCTGCCAGGCAAGGCGCGCATCCTCCGCCTGCTGAAAAACCTTCAGGCCCGCCACAGTTTTGCCCTGCTCTATATTGATCACGATCTGACTACCGCCGCCTGCATGGCCGACAGAATCGCCGTCATGCGGCACGGACGCATTGTGGAACAGGGCCCGGCCCGCGAACTGCTGCGCCATCCGGAACATGACCATACCAAAGAACTGTTGTGCGCCTTTCATGCATCCAGAGTGCGCCCCCCTGCTGACGAACAAGCCGCAGCAGCGCCCAGCGCAACACAAAACGCCAAGGCACACCGCCCTGTGCTGCTGGAATGCCGCAACCTGAAAAAAAGTTACGGCGCATGCCGCTGGCGTCGTCAGCCCGGCCAGGAAGTATTGCGTGACGTGAATCTGCGTCTGCACCGTGGAGAAAGCCTTGCCATCATGGGCCGTAACGGCGCGGGCAAAAGCACGCTTTTTCGCCTCCTGCTGGGACTTGAAAAGCCTGACAGCGGCCATGTGCTGATTATGGGTGATGATATCGCCTCGCCGCTGGCCCACAAGAAAAGCTGGCGCAGACATGTGCAGACGGTCTTTCAGGATTCACGCGGCGCGGTGAACCCGCGCATGGCAATCCGGGACATCATTGAAGAACCTCTGGTGGCTCATGGGCCGGCGTCAGCCGAGGACCGCAGAAAACGTGTGGCGGAGCTGCTTTCATTGGTGGAACTGCCCCAGTCCTGCGCGGGCAGATATCCGGGGCAGTTGAGCGGCGGGCAGTTGCAAAGGGTGTGCATCGCGCGGGCTTTGGCTCCCAGGCCGGACATCCTGCTTCTGGATGAAGCCCTCACTGACCTGGATGCCGTGGTGCGCGCGCAACTGCAGGATCTGCTGGAAAGCCTGAAGAACAGCCTGGGACTGTCACTGCTTTACGTGTCACACGACATGGCTTCTGCTTTCCGCCTCTGCGACCGGGTGGTCGTTCTCAATGAAGGCTGCCTGGTAGATGAGTTCCGCCCTGATCAGCATCTGGACGCGGACAGGCACGAATCCTTCGAGCACCTGTTGCGCGCCGCTGCGGAACTGGCTGACGGGCGGCATCCGGCGAGTTGACCAGAAAGAGCAGGCCGGGACCTCGGCCCCG
>NZ_JBAIYW010000058.1:0-19017 GCF_036763055.1 Desulfovibrio sp. 1214_IL3152
GCCCCAGCGAGGAACGCCGGCTGCTGGCGGGTCAAGCCACAGGCGGCTTGCCAGGCCCCAGGCATCCATGAGCAGCACCAGCAAAAAGACGTAGAAAACCATACCGAGCCAGAAAGCGCCGGCCCGCAGCAGCCAGACCTGAGCCAGGGATTCATCGCCCAGCTTGTAGAGCAGGGGAAAGGACAGGCCAAGTGTGGCTACCGTCAGGCACAGAAGCGGACGCAGCCAGCCCGTATGGGGAAGCGCGCGCCACAGCCACCAGATGATCCAGCCGTTGATAAAGGCCAGGCCAAAGCCCGTAATGACAAAAAATCTCACCATGAGTAAATCGACCTTATGAAGCCCAGGCGGCAAGGGCTTTATCCAGGTCGGGACCGGGAGAGACCTTGAGGGCATTGTCCAGATGCAGGTGGCAGACATGTCCTTCAAGGCATATCTGGGCATGTGTTTCCACCGAGCCGGGGTGGCTTTCAAGAATATTGCGCAAGGCCAGCAGGTCTTGGCGCCCCATGCGGTGGGGGGGAATCTGTACGCATACCGGCGTGTCATTCAGCCCGCAGCATTCGGCCATCAGCAGCAGGCTCTGGCCCAGCAGCTTGATCTCACGCGGGGCTTCTTCTCCCTCATCGTCAGTGTCGCGATTGTCGCCCGGTTCTTTGTCCAGGCGGGCAGTCAGGCAAAGGGGCTGTTCCGAGTGCAGCATCTGGCGGATTTCGGCATAGCTGCGTGGAAAAAAGGTTACCTCGGCATGACCGGTAAGGTCTTCGACCGCGGCAAAGGCCATGCGCTCTCCCTTGCTTTTGGTAATAACCTCCCGCACGCTGGTCACAAGCACGGCACAGCGCACTTCCGCCCCCGGGAACATGTCTCGCGCGTCTTCAAGCGTGGTGAGGCCCAGACGGCGTATCTCGCGCAGGTAGGGTTGCAAGGGGTGGCTCGTAAGGAAAAAGCCCAGGGCTTCCTTTTCCGCGCGCAGTTTGTCCTCGTCAGCCATTTCGGGAGTGTCGGCCTCCGGGCAGTCTATGCCTATGCCCGGTTGAGGAGCGCTTTCTGCCACAGGGGCCATAGCCAGCAAGGAGACCTGGTTGGAATTCTTGTCTTTGGCTTTCTTCTGAGCGCGGGCCACCACCAGATCCAGAGAGGCCAGCATGGCGGCCCGGGACACGCCAAAGCAGTCACAGGCTCCGCCTTTTATCAGGGATTCCAGCACGCGTTTGGTAACCTTGCGCAGATTTACCCGGCAGCACAGATCAAAAAGCGAGGTAAATTCTTCTTCCTGCTGGCGGGCTTCTATTATTTCCCGGATGGCTTCATCGCCCACGTTTTTGATACCGCCAAGGCCGAAAACAACCTTGCCGTCATGAGCTGAAAATTCGCGCTGACTGCGGTTTACCGAGGGCTGAACCACGTCGATGCCCATATCCTTGCAGCAGGAGACGTACTTGAGCAGCTTGTCCTGGTTGCCCATTTCAGAAGTGAGCAGGGCGGCCATGAATTCGACCTTGTAGTGAACCTTCAGGTACGCCGTGTAGTAGGAAATGAGCGCGTAGGCGGCGGAATGGGACTTGTTGAAGCCGTATTCCGCAAATTTTTCCATCAAGTCGAATATTTCGTTGGCTTTTTCTTCGCTGATATTATTTTTTTGAGCTCCGGCCACAAAGGTGACGCGCTCTTTTGCCATGGCCTCGGCTTTTTTCTTGCCCATGGCACGGCGCAGCAGGTCGGCCCCGCCAAGCGTATAGCTGGCGATGATCTGGGCGATCTGCATGACTTGTTCCTGATAGACAATAACGCCATAGGTATCGCGCAGGCAGTCGGTAAGCGACTCGTGCGGATAGATGACAGGAACCTGCCCGTGTTTGCGCTTGATGAACTCGTCCACCATGCCGGAACCAAGAGGGCCGGGCCGGTAAAGCGCCAGCATGGCGATGACATCTTCAAAGCAGGTGGGGCGCAGCATGCGCAAATACTGCCGCATGCCCGAACTTTCCACCTGGAACACGCCGTCGGTTTCGCCCCGTGCGTAAAGTTCGTATGTTTCGGCGTCAGTCAGCGGAAGGTTGTCGAGATTCGGCGGAGTCTGCCCCTGAAGACTGATGTTATCCAGGGTATCCTGGATAAGCGTCATGGTTTTGAGGCCCAGAAAGTCGAATTTGACCAGCCCGGCCTTTTCCGTCATGGGACCGTCAAACTGGGTCACAAGTTCGCCGCGTTTGCCGAGATACAGAGGAAGGTATTCCTTCATGGGCTTGTCCGAAACGACAAGCCCGGCGGCGTGGGTGGAAGCGTGGCGTGCCAGGCCCTCAAGACGGCGCGCCGTATCAAGAAGGTGCTTGACCTGTTGGTCTTCAAGATACAGCTTTTCCAGTTCCGGCTCGCTTTCGAGAGCCTTCTTGATCGTCATTTTGAGGTCGGCCGGAACCAGCTTGGCGATGCGGTCTGTTTCGGCAAAGCTCATGCCCAGGGCGCGGCCGACGTCGCGCACGACGCCTTTGGCTTTCATGGTTCCGAAGGTGGTGATTTGCGCCACCGAACCTTCGCCGTAGGTTTCCACCATGTGCTTGATGACATCGCCGCGGCGGCGTTCGCAGAAGTCCACGTCGATATCGGGCAGGGACACGCGCTCACTGTTCAGAAAGCGTTCAAACAGAAGATTGTAGGGGATGGGGTCGAGGTTGGTAATGCGCAAGGCCCAGGCCACCAGCGAGCCTGCCGCGGATCCTCGCCCTGGTCCTACGGGGATGTCGTTATTTTTTGCCCAGTTGATGAATTCCTGCACGATAAGAAAATAGCTCGGAAAACCCATTTCAAGGATAACGCGCAGCTCATACTGCAGGCGGTCGCGATAGACTTGCGGGTCCAACTGGTCGCGATCCGGGTGGTTTTCCAGTCTTTTTTCGAGGCCTTCTTCGGCAAGCCGCCGGAATTCGGACTCCATGCTGGAGCCTTCGGGCAGTTGATAGACGGGAAAATAATGATTGCCGAAATCCAGCTCCACATTGCAGGTCTCTGCAATGCGTGCGGTATTGGCAAGGGCTTCCGGCACATGGCCGAAAGATTTTTCCATTTCTTCTATGGACTTGTAGTAAAGCTCGTGCGTACCGAACTGCATGCGCTTGGGGTCGTCCATAGTGGTCTGCGTTTGAATGCAAAGCAGCACCTCATGGGCCTCGGCGTCGTCAGCGTTCAGGTAGTGACAGTCGTTGGTGGCTACCAGGGGCACGTTGCACGTTTCGGCCAGTTCAATAAGCGCGGTATTGGCTTTTTCCTGTTCCTTGAGCCCGTTGGATTGAAGCTCCAGGTAAAAGCGGCCCGGATAGATGTCGGCATATTCGTGCGTCAGCTTGCGGGCCAGATCCATGTCGTCAGCCAGAATGGCCTTGGGAATTTCGCCCGCGATGCAGGCGGAAAGGCAGACAAGCCCCTCAGAATACTTGCGCAGCAGCACTTTGTCCACACGCGGCTTGTAGTAGAAACCGTCAAGAAAGCCGTGGCTGACAAGCTTTACCAGGTTATGGTAGCCGACCTTGTTCTGCGCCAGCAGTATAAGGTGATGACGTCTGCGGGCAAGGGGAGAATCCGTTTTCTTGTCTGTATGGTCGTGACAAACGTAAACTTCGCAGCCAAAGATGGGTTTAATACCAAACTCTTTGCAGCCCTGATAAAAATAGGCAGCGCCAAAAAGGTTGCCGTGGTCGGTAATGGCGCAGGCGGGCATGCCAAAGTCCTTGGCGCGGGCGCAGAGGTCTTTGATGCGGATGGCTCCGTCAAGCAGGCTGTATTCGGTATGGCAATGCAGGTGAACAAAATCGGACATGAACTCTCCGGAAGACTGGAAACAGAGGAAATTGAAGATTGTGAATGTGTAGTGCTGAGGGCTGACAGCCCCCGGCCGTTTCTTATAGCAAAAGCCGCCCGACCTCTCAAGCGGCTGGCGTGCGCCAACTCGGGCTGATCTGGCAGAACTGCGCGCACAGCGGGGCCATGCGGGACGCGCATTGATTTGCACGGCGCGGGGGAGTACAGAAACGACATGAAAAAACAGCACGACAACGCGCGCGATGTCCGCGGTATCCGCGATCATCTCGATATAACGGGTCACAAAGACTGGTTTATGGCCTATGCCGCTGCACAGTGCGCCAAAGAAGAGGCCAGGCAGCACGGCGATGTTGCCCCCATGCTTCTTAAACTGCGCCACAGCCTTGCTGTGCTTGAAACTGCGGAGCGCATCGTGGCCGGCGAAAGGTTTTCTCCGGCTCTGGGGCGGGTCTGCCTGCTTGCAGCTTTGTATCATGACGTCGGTCGATTTGAGCAGTATTTGCGCTATCACACCTTCAAGGACAGCCAGTCGTGCAACCACGGACAGTTGGGGGTGCGCGTCCTCAAACGTGAACGCCGCCTCATTGGCGAGGCTACGGCCACACGCAAGGCTGTGATGGCAGCGGTAGGGCTGCACAACCGTTTTGCGTTGCCACCGGGCCTGACAGAGGCCATGTCAGCGGCTGCCCACGTGGTGCGTGATTCAGACAAGCTGGATATCTTGCGCGTTATGGACGAGCACCTGTCTGGTCCCGGCCCCTATAATCCCACCGTTGTGCTGAGCCTTCCCGATACCCCTGGTTTATATGCCGAGGCCGTACTCAGGGCGGCCAGTGAAAACCGGGTGGCTGCCTATGCAGATTTGCGCAGCGTCAATGATTTTCGCGTGCTGCTGGGGACATGGTTTTTTGACATGCATTTTGCGTCCAGCCGCTGCCAGTTTGTGGAAGACGGCCACGCCCGTAATCTTCTACTGGGATTGCCCGTTGACGCGGCCTATGGCGAAGTGCGCCGGGCAATGCTTGAAAAAATAGGCGGCAGGGCATGATGCAGCATTTGCCTGAGCAACGCGCGTCTTCTGCTGTGCTGCAAAGTCCTGCTGCCTCCGCTTCGGCAGTCGCATCTGACGCGCGAGACGAGGACGCGGCGGTGGAGTCGTCTGGCGGCCCGGCAGCCTTTGTTTTTCCTCCCTTGTTCGATTGTCCGCCTTTTTTTCCGAAAAAACTGCTTGTGCGAAAGGTTCCCTGGCCTGCGGGGGCGTCCGGCGCGCCGCTTAATGCCACTCCGGAAGCGCTGCGGCATATGTCCCATGATCCGGTTCCCCTTGTGCGCATGGCATATGGACTTTTTTACCTGCCGCCCGCCGTGGCCGAAGCGCTGCTGCACCTGGCTCTGGCTGCCGCTGTGGAGACGCTGGTTGTTGACTTCAAGTGCGCCGAGCGCAATCTGGAACTGCCCGCAGCGGCATTGGTGAATTTTCTGCCGGGTCTGAAGAGTGTACACGTAGCGGCATTTATGAAGTCCGGGGGGCTGGAAGGACTTGTTTTCCGCATGGGTTTAGAGGTGCTCGAAAGGCGCACACTGCTTGGCGGGGCGGCCGTTATGCTGCGCTTGCGGGCAAATTGCCTGCGGACAAGCTGATGTTTTTTTGCCGGGCAGGGGAGGAGAGTCAAGCCGTTTGCGTGAGGACATGTGTATCTCTTGATATTTTTTAGACTTATGCATGAATTCACTTTTTCTGGCATCTATCTTGCTTAATACCCGGCATTGCAGCCACACACGGCAAAAAAGACCACAAGCCTACCGGGGGAGCCTGTGACACCAGAAAGCCCAAACCAGATAAGCAGCATGCTCCATATGCAGTCCGGCAGAGCTGACGCAGGCAATAACCAGTATTTCGGATCATCGCTCAGTGAGCCTCTGGCATGTCTTGATGATGCAAACCTGCATATTCTGCACGACCTGGAGCGCTCGGGGAGCGGACTTGTTGATGCCATTGAGCTCAGGCTTGAGGCCATGCAGGAAGCTTTTATGGCGCAGCTTCAGTCATGCATGAAAGAGCAGACTCTTGACTTTGATGAGCGTCTGGTACTGTATCTGTCCCATACCGGAGACCTTGTGGTGGAAGGTAAGGATCAGGACGCAGAAAAACTGTGCCGCATTATTTCAGAACATCCTGCCTTGCAGAAATATTTTCACGTCATGGCGAAGGTGGCCCTTCTGGCGCATGGCCTGTCGGTTGCATCCCAGGCGCAGGGCGCGTTGAAAGCCAATGCTGACGACGTGGACGCCACTGTTTTCAGCCGCTACCGGATGTGTCTGAAAGGCTCTCTTTCACATTTCTATGTTCGTTGAGCTTGCCAATCGGCAGTAACCGTCTTATATTACTTTCCCAAGGAAATGGGGGCGCACTGGTTTCGACGGGGACGTGGAAACCGTAGCGGCAGGTCGAGGCGCCGCTGGCCTCGTAAAAAGCGGCACACAAGTAATTGCCAACAACGATTACGACTACGCTTACGCTGCCTAATAACAGCGAGGCAATGACCGTTTAACGGTCGCGCCAGTCAGGGCCATGCCTGATAACTCTGATTGGCGACATGTATCAGGCTGGCGAAAACCGGCTCTCGCCGGGGTTTTTCGCGAGGAGTTTACTGGCGAGATTGCTGCGTTGCGCCTGGTCAGGGGCCAACAACGCGGTGAAATACATACTTGACCTAAACCTGTAGATGCTTCGTGTGGAATGTTCTCGGACGGGGGTTCGATTCCCCCCGCCTCCACCATCTAACAATTTCAGAAAATCCCGCAAGGTTCCAAAAACCTTGCGGGACTTTGTTTTTTGCTTTTGGATCTCGTGCCGTTGCGGTTGGCCTTATGACATCAGTGCGTGTTTGGAGCAGAGCCGTTCGAGCATTTCCTTTTCTTCGTCAGCAATGAATCCGGGGACTTGAAAAATACGAAGTTCCGGAGGTGTCTTTTTTCCCGCTGGTGGTGGTTCGTTGTCCGGCTCCGTGACCGCAGGCGAGCTAACGGCCAATAAAGCCTGTGCAGTTGATTGCAGCTTTTCAGCAAGCGCTGCAAAATCGGGAAGACTTTGGCTCGGGGATGTGAGGGTAGACATGAGGCACGCCACTGATTTTGATATGCGAACTCTCTGAAATAGAAAGCTCCGGGCGCTATCAACCGCCAGTGGACGGCGGGCTATTTTCCCTTGCGGGTAATGCTACCGCAAAAAACTTGCTCCTCTAGTCGAGTCCCAAAGCAGGCTCACCTGAAAATAGGCCACTGGCAAGGCCGGAGTCTGGGATGGCAGGGGCCGTTCAAAACCGTGACAGGCTCTGCCGCCCCAATTAAAATGGTGGGGAGCAGGCTAGGTGATATTTGATTCTTGCTGATGCAGTTTTTTTCTTTTTGCCTTTCCTGTAATGTGGTCGATGGTTAGCGCGATAATGCCAGTTCTTGATATGGAGCCTTTAATTGCTCCCTCTGCCATATCTATACAATCAGGTAAATATTTTTTAGCAAGTTCAAAAAGAACATCTTTTTTTACATCAATGGCGTCTATTATGCGGGCTTTGCCATAGACAACAACACTTTCAAAATATGTGGTAAAATTTTTATCGTATACGGGCTGAGTTTTTCCTACGACACTGAAACAGACTTTTTCTTCATTGGCTATATTGTCGATTTTTTGCCCTGAAAAAGCGCTATGGAAAAATATTTCGTTTTTAATAAGTACATAAGACAATGGTACAACATAGGGCTGGTTGTTCTTATCAACTGTTGCTAAAAAGCCATATTCCTCGTTCTGCAAGATTTCCAACGCTTCTTCATGAGAAATCTGCCGGTCTTTTCTTCTCATGTCTCTGTACATAGATATTTCCTGAGTTGAAAATTTCTGTCCCCTGATTTTCCCAATTCATTTAAAAACAGGTCGTAAGCCGCGCCTTCATCAATTTTTCTGGGATGATGCTGAGACGCCTGCTTTGGAACATGCGTTGCAAAGTACTTTTCAGCGGCGTTGCTTATGAACGGAGCATGAGTCACTGTCCAGACCAATCGCAACATCAAATGAAGAGAACTTGCACTGACTATGATACGGCAAGGTTCCAGAAAGACTCTTATGGTCATTTTACTGCAATAAAGGTCATAAGCGGAGAGGAAGGACACTTTCCGTACCCAGATTGGCACTCAATGGACGAAAAACCCGCACATTCCAGCAAAAGCTTAAACTCTTCTATTCCGTACCAGTAAAGCACAAAGTTTGATAATTCCGTTTGCAGGATCTTACCTTTTTCCAGCAGATCATATCGATGGATGAAGCTTGTCTTTTGTTGATGCCAATCTATCTTTTGAGAGGTTGAGGTAAATAGAATTCCAAAATTGCCATCAATGGGGAACTGGCTTATTGACACGCTATTGGGAATAAACTCTGCTGGCAATTCCAAATCAACAATGAATTTTCCATCTTCTTCAAGATGCTGATAAAAAGAGCGCAATACTTCCTTGACACGATCGCGCGCCAACAAACTGAAGCTCCCTGTCGGCATTATTATGCTTTCATATTTGGGGGATAGCTTCAGGTTTGTAAGGTCTTCTTGATACAGGTGGCCTGCTGTGTCGGCAGCCAGCATGTTCGCTTTGCATTGCTTCAGCATGTCAGCAGATATGTCTACACCTTCTACCTTTAATCCTTTTTGGAGCAGGGGAATCATTATTCGCCCAGTGCCGACACCGGCTTCCAAAATTTTCCCTTTCGTGTCTTTCAGTTGCTCATAATAATACTCTAAATCACCATTAATAGAGCAGCCAACGGGCTTAGTCAGTTCATACAGCTTTGTGCTCAATTCGCCATACTCAGTAAACATGTCGTTATCTTCTTTCCTGAAACATTTTTTGCGTCATAAAAATCCGCACAAGATAATGGGGCGTCCGAGATATGATAATGCTTGTTGCAGTTTTTTGGATTTCAACAGTCAGCATATCCTATCATTCTGAGCAAAAACTTGCGAAATTTCAACTGTTGGTTGTCCGCCATTCTTGGCCTCAAATTCAATCCAACCGGACGGCGGTAAAAAGCGGGAGCATGCATTCCCGGTTCAGGGCAGGGGCTAGAGCAATTTCACTTTGAAATTGCTCGGAAGGCTGCGTGAGCAGACGTTCGCTACGGAGGCGTAAGCGCAGTTTATCTGCGCGGTTAAACGCCGAAGTGAGCGTGCCTTAAACTTTGAGAATATACATTCTCAAAGTTAATCTGCTCTAGGTGCGCCTTCTTAACGCCATGCTCTGTAAGGCTGGATTCAGCATCTTTCACCATGATCCTATGCTTTTCCTTTCGAGTTCAAGAAGAAAAAACAACGTGAGCAGGTAACCTTCGGATACTGCTATTGCAACATGGGGAAGCGCTTCTTCAAGGCTTAAGAAGACAACACCTTTGTATTGTAATACTTGGTAATAAATGCTATTTAAGGTATTTTTTGAAGAATTTTCCAAGCTCTTTAAAGTGGAGTATAGTTTCAGGCGCATCAGGCAGCATCATATATTGAGCGTGTGACATGCCTTCAAAAACAATCAAATCCGCATCCACTCCGGCCTGCCGGAGTTTGATATGCATACGCACGGTGTTGCTCAAGAAGAGGTCGCGAGTGCCGGAAGTGAGAAGCGTTGGCGGAAAGCCGCTGACATCTCCATAAACGGGGGACAGCATCGGATCTTTTGGATCGTGGCCGTCTGCGTAAACTTTTGCTGCCTCGCCAAGCCAGCCTTCATAGCTCACCAGTACGTTATCCAGATGTTCATTGGTGAAATAGGAGTCGCCTGTTTTCGTGAGGTCTGCCCAGGGGGTTCCTGCGGCAATCGCGGCTGGCAACGGTAAATCTTCTGCCTTGGCGCGGAGAATCAGTGCCAGTGTCATGCCGCCGCCCGTGGAAGTACCGAAAACGCCGATTTTTTCTGAAGGCGTGGTTTTCAAAAGCGCTCTATAGACGTCAGCAGCATCATCCAGGGCAGCCGGGTATGGAAACTTCGGAGCCATCCTGTAATCCGGCATAATGACGCAATAGCCGCAGAGGGCAGCCGCCAGAATGGCCTCATAGGTGCCGGATTCGCCCGGCCCCAGCACATACCCGCCACCATGAAAATTTAAAAGAACCCGGCCCATGTTTTCTTCTGGAAGATTTTTGGGGGTGACGAGGAATACGGGAACTCCGCCCATAGCCTCCGCCGTGACCGTAACGCCCATCTGCTCCCGCAGTGCGGGCAGGATGGATTCCATCGAATCCGCAAAACTTTTTACAAATATTCTCCATTCCTCCGCATTTTTTGGATGGGTGTTCCAGTGAGAGGGCGCGCCTGCGCTGATGAGTTTCCGTAACTGTGGGCTGACAGTATCCGGTACGGGTATGTCGCCTGTCGCGGCTTGGACCTGAACTGTGGACATGCAGAATAAGAAAAGAGCCAACAGGCTTTTCTTCACCATTTTCATAAATTTGACCTCCTACAATTTAGCTGTACAAAAGCAGCCGCGCCCCGTTACACAGGACGCGGCTACCCGTATTCCATATTTAGAGTCTATATATTCCATGCCGATTTGGCTATTTGAGATTTTGCGTGAAGAAGCTACCTAATTTATCAAAGGGAATCAGGCTCAATCGGTCGTACAGGTCAACATGTCCGGCCCCTTTGACGTAATATAGTTCTTTCGGTTCCGCGGCCCGCTTGTAAGCGTCCTCACTGAACTCCTTGGAGTACGCCTGATCGCCAGTAATGAACAGCAGGGCGCGGGGCGAAATTGTTTCGATGTCATTGAACGGGTAAAAGTTCATAAACTTGGTATTGCTGCTTAAGGTTGGATGGGTCGTGGTTTTTCTGGTCTGGCCTTCGGGCGTGAACTCGCCTCTGGGAGTGCGGTAAAATTCGTAAAACTTTATTTCAAGAGGGTGCGAATTTGCATTGATTTCATGTACTGTGCCGCTGGTGTATCTGGCCGGGCCGCCTTCCGCTTACGCCCTGTGCCTTGATAACATCGTAAACACAACGGGCGAAAGCAGCCTGTGTTTCCGCCCGTTGTCACCCTCTCTGGAATCGCAGGTCAATCTGGTTTGGAAAAAACATCAGGTATTTTCCAAACCATCCGGGTTATTTTTGGACAACCTTAAATCGCGATTCTGAGCTGACTGTCATCCGCCATTATCATAGCTCTTCAACGTTGAGTGTAGCTGCAGAGTCTCGAATGCCCTCTAGCCTCAGTTCGTGTGCTTTTTCAAGGAATAATCGGATATACTCTTCAGTCAGTGCGCTCGTGTCTTCTTTGCCCTGCACTGATTTTTTGAGAAAATTTCAGCCTTCAAATGTGAAAAGAACGATTCAGCGCAAGCATTGTCCAAGCAATTGCCTTTGCGCGAATGACTTGCCTGAAGTTGTAATTTTTCAAGTCGGTTACAATGCAATTTGTGAGTGTATTGAAACCCTTGATCTGAATGCACTACCGCGCCTGGCATTGTCGGGAGTTTGTCTGGAGTTTGTCTAATGTGGCGAGCACCAGATCAAAGTAACGACGCTTTTTGCGAATAACAGACTGGATACCGAGCTTGCGCATAAGCGTAGTCTTCTTACCGTCGGCCATAAAAGACCCCCATCATATTTTCAGAGTTTAAGCCTGGTGTTTTTTTGCTTTGTCTACCTGATGAGGGTCATAGCAATGCTGCCATGCCGACTAGTTCTTTTGCCTGCATGATCCTGCAGTAAAAGTCTTTTGACGCGTCAATATCTCTGGTGACCAGCAAGTAGCCTTCAAGCCGCATATGCCCTCCTGAGGCGAAAAAAATTCTGTGTGCGTAACCACTTGCCAAAGTTCATGCCTGCAACTAGCCGCAACGAAATCGTAAATAATTTGTAACCCTCCTTGACAGCAAATTTGATTAGAGATATTTTTTAAAAAACGGAACAATGTACCGTAATGCGGTATAAAGAGTGTAGCTGAAGACGCTTCCGCCTGCAAGTCATTCCAGACCGACAGGCCAGTTTTCAGCAAGCCTGTACGCAGATGCGCGTTGATGGACCAGCTTGTTGACTGTCGTGGGATTTTCGGCAGTTGCCCTATTAAACGAGTTATTCAGGAGAGGGGTATGGCAGAGCATCACCAGGGCCTTACAAGTTTTGAAGACGCTCCTTTTTTGCCTCTGCACCGGAAGATTGCGGCGGGCGCTTTTCTGGGGCAGATCTGTGATGGCTATATTTTGGGCATTGTGGGAATTGCCCTGAGCTACGCGGCAAAACCTCTGGGGCTGACCAGCTTCTGGATGGGGCTCATCGGAGCAGGCTCACTGCTGGGCATTCTTTTCGGCAGCCTGCTCATGGGCTCTCTGGCCGACCGCATCGGACGCAAGTTCCTTTTTTGCGTGCTTATGCTGGTATCCGTAATCGTCTCCCTTGCGCAGCTTCTCATCTCCGAACCGCTGACCCTGGCTGCCGTGCGCTTTTTGCTGGGCATGGCCGTCGGCGCAGACTATGCGGTGGGCATAGCCCTGCTCAGCGAATGGACGCCCCGCAAGAAGCGCGGCAGCATCCTGGCCTGGCTTTTGGTCACATGGACCATGGGGTATGTTCTTGCCTATTGCGTGGGTGTCGGGCTGCAAAGCCTGGGAGACGTAAGCTGGAACTGGATTCTTGCCTCGTCCGCGGTGCTGGGCTTTATCACCATGCTGGTGCGCCTGGGTTCGCCCGAATCGCCGAACTGGCTGGCGAGCAAGGGCAGAACCCGTGAGGCACTGGAAATTATCCGGCAGCATCTGGGCGAGGGCTACGACCTGCCGCCGACAGAGGGGAAAAAAGCTTCAACTTCCTGGATCCGCCTGTTCCGCAAACCTCTTCTTTACAATACCATTGTTTCCGGCGTGTTCTTTGCCTGTCAGGTATTGCCTTTCTTCGCCATCAGCATCTTTCTGCCAATGGTGCTGACGGAACTGAAGATTGAAAATCCCTATGCCACCGGCGTACTGTACAATGTTTTTACCATGGTCGGGGTGCTTTTCGGCACATGGCTTATCAGCAGGATTTCCCGCCGTGCCTTCCTGTTGGGAACCTTTTACGGCGGGGGCGTGCTCCTGCTGATTCTTACAGTCTGGCAGGGCATGCCCCCCTATATCGCCCTGGCCTTTGTCGCGGCCTTTGCCCTGGTGCTGGCGATTTCCATCACATTGGAATTCGCCTATCCCCCCGAGCTGTTCCCCACGGAACTGCGTGGTTCGGGTGTGGGCCTTACAATAGCCATCAGTCGTATCGGCGCGGCCGGGGGAACCTTTCTGCTGCCGATCATTTCCGAACAGTTCGGTATTGCGGCCTCCCTCGGCGGCTGTGTTGCCACGCTCTTTCTGGGGGGCGTGATCTGCCATATGTGGGCGCCTGAAACATCTGAAAAATTCATGGGGGACACCCCGAAGGTGGATGGTGTACCCGTACCCGCGGTTGCGCTCAGAAGCTGACCTGTATGCATGACGCATCCCCTGTGGCGAGCGTCGATTTGTTACTGTGGGACAGTATATCACAACAACTTTGAAGGAAGATAGTCAAGGAGGGCATCAATGCGCGAAGTAAAAATTTTTCCGGCAGAAACCGGGGTAAACGGCTGGCTCGAAACGTCGCCTTTCAAAAAGCACCAGTTCAATTCGCAAGAAGAAATACTGGACAGCTACGACTTTGTGGTCATCGGCTGCGGTTACGGAGGCTTCGGCGCTGCCTGGCGTTTTGCCGAACTTAACCCCGGCGCCAAGATAGCTGTTTTTGAGGCCATCCGGGTGGGAGCCAACGACAGCGGCAAGAACGCGGGTTTTCTTATTGACGTGCCGCACGCTTTTGGCGGTGACGATTCGACGGTTGAAGACAAAAAATGGTGCGTGCGGCTAAACGTGGCCTCACAGGACAAGATGCGCAAAATCATCAAAGACCACAACCTCAAGGTCGACTGGGATGACTGTGGCAAATACCTGGCCGCCAACGAAAGCAGCGCCTTCAAGCACCTTGACAGCGAGGCCAAGGACCTGGACGACGTGGGCGTTCCCTATCAATATGTAGAACATGAGGAACTATCGCGCAAACTGGGTACAAGGTACTATAAAAAGGCCCTGTTCAATCCCGGTTCCGTCTTGGTAAATCCTGCGGATGTGCTGCGCGGGCTGTGCAGCGTGCTGCCTCCCAACGTGCACCTTTTTGAAGAAACCCCTGTGCTGCGTATAGAGGACGACAGGGAACCCAAGGTGGTGCTGGTCAATGGCAGAAAAATCCGTTGCAAGGCCGTGGTGGTTCCCATCAGCACCTTCCTTGAAGAATTTGGCCTGTCTAAAAACCAGTTTTGCCCCATCATTTCTTTTGGCGCGCTTTCGCGGCAACTGGACGAAAGCGAGCTGGATGCTCTTGGCAGGGACGTCAAGCCCTGGGGCGTGACGGCGGCGCATACCGCAGGCACCACGGTGCGATTTACCCACGACAACAGGCTGCTTGTGCGCAACGGGCTCATGTACGCCACATGGCTCACCAGTTCGCCCGAACGCATCCGTCGGTCACGCCGCATGTTGCGCAAGGCCTTCAACAACCGCTTCCCCAAGCACAAGCATGTAAACTTTGAATATGTATGGGGCGGCATGATCCACCTGACTATGAATTCCAGATCCGTCTTCGGACGCAAGGGAAATATTTTTTACTCCGGCGTGGGCGAAGGCGCGGGCATCATCAAGGCTTTTACCATGGGCACCTATCACGCTGAATGGGCCAACGGCATGAACAGCGAAGTTCTTGATTTTCTCAAAAATGACAAGAAGCCCAGCTGGCTGCCACCCGAACCCTTCCGCACAGTCGGCGCCGAATGCCGTCTACTGTGGGAAACAGCTACAGCCCGAGGTGAAATTTGACCTTCCGCATCCTCTTGCCGGCAGAACCTTTTTGTCGGCGAGAGGAAAAAAATAATAACATTATGGAACGACATGCCGCAATGCGGTATAAATGTAAAATCCAGGCAATTTTTCTTGAAGCCATTAACCCATGTGAGACTCAGGATGAAAGAAACACTGTTCCTGAAAAATACGGAGACGTTCGCCGAGAGCATGATCCGTTGCGGCGTCCGTGGACACTTTGCCTATCCCATCACGCCGGCCACGGACGTCATGCGGTACTCTTCCACCAAACTGCCGGAATTCGGCGGACGCATGGTGCAAATGGAAAGCGAACTGGCCGTGGCCAACGCCCTGGCTGGCTATGCCTGTACCGGCAAACTGGGGGCTACATCCACATCGGGTCCCGGCATGTCTCTCATGCAGGAAACCATTTCCTTCATGGCTGGAGGTGAACTGCCCTGCATCTTGCTGGACGCCATGCGCGTGGGTCCCGGCGACGGCGACATCGTCGGGGCGCAAAGCAACTATTATCAGGCCACGCGCGGCGGCGGCCACGGCGACTACCGGGTCATTGTCCTTGCCCCCTCCTGCGGTCAGGAAATTGCCGACCTCATGCCGCATGGCATCAAACTGGCCTACACCTACCGCACCCCCGTGCTCTTTGTGGTGGACGGCGTGACCTGTCAGATGACCGAATCCACCACCTTTGACCCGCCTCACGACTACAGCGCCGATTTTGACACCTCCGAGTGGCGGTTTACCGGTACTGGCGAGCACCCGAAGCGTTTTTTGCTCACGGGCAGCTATTCCCACGCCCAAGGTTATGAAATGAACGAGCGCCTGCGCAAAAAATACACGCTCATCAAGGAAAAGGAACAGATGTGGGAGCAGGAGCAGGTGGAAGACGCCGAAGTTCTTGTGGTGGCCTTCGGTATTCACGGACGCATGTGCAAGGACCTGGTTGAAAGCTGCCGCGCCAGAGGAAAACGTGTGGGCTACATCCGCCCCATAACACTCTGGCCTTTCCCGGACAGGGCCTTTGAAAATCTTCCCGCTTCGGTCAAGTCCATCCTGGTGGTGGAAATGAACCACGGTCAGATGATCGACGATGTGCGCCTGGCGGTGAACGGACAGGTTCCCGTGCATTTTCTGGGCAAGACCGGCGGCGACATCCCCATGTGCACCCTGGCGGACATGTCCCGCGAAGTCGGCAAACTGCTTGAGGGAGAATAACATGCAGACACTGGCAGACTACTACGGCAAAACGCTGAAATTTGATAAACTTTTCAGTTATTGCCCCGGCTGCGGGCACGGTGTTGTCACCAGACTGGTGGCGGAAACCATCGAAGCCATGGGCATCAGGGAAAAGACCGTTTCCGTGGTGGGTATCGGCTGCGGCGGCTTTTCCCACCATTACATGGAAATAGACGCCATTGAAGCCATGCACGGGCGCTCGCCGGCCGTGGCCGTGGGTTACAAGGCCGGTATGCCGGACAACATCGTCTACACCTATCAGGGAGACGGCGACATGAGCGCCATCGGCCTGGCGGAACTGCTGCATGCCGCCAACCGTGGCGTGCCTATAACCTGCATCATGGTCAACAACTCCCTTTTCGGCATGACCGGCGGGCAGATGTCGCCCACGACCATTCCCGGCCAGGTGACCTCCACCACGGCCAAGGGGCGTGACATCCACATCCAGGGCTATCCCCTGCTGGTTCCGGAACTGATGCGGGCCATGAAGGGGGTTGCCTACCTCGCCCGTGAAAGCGTGGCCGACGCCAAGAGCATCAACAAGGCCGCCAAGAGCATACGCAACGCCTTTGAATGTCAGGTCAGGGGACTGGGTTTCTCCTTTGTAGAAGTCATTGTGCCTTGCCCCACAGGCCTCAGGATGAAAGTGCTGGATTCCTACGCATGGTCCGCCAAAGAGGCCCTTGGCTACTTCCAGCCTCAGGTTTTCAAAAACGAACTGGAGCAAAACCGTGAAATATAAGTGCGCATTTTCCGGTTCCGGCGGGCAGGGCGCCGCGCTGATGGCAAAGCTGACCTGTCTTGCCGGCATCAAGGACAAAAAGCAGGTGGTCATGACCCAGACTTACGGTATTGAGCAGCGTGGCGGCGACTCCACCGGCTATGTCATAGTTTCCGACGAACCCATCGGCAATCCCATTGTGGAAGCGGACGCCGACGTCGCCGTAGCCATGAGCGAGAGTATCTACCAGTCGGCCCTGGAAACCGCCAAGGAAGGGGGCACGCTGTTTGTGAACAGTTCTCTGATCAAAAAACAGCTTGTGCGCCCGGAAGTGAAACAGGTTCCCCTGCCTGTTTCTGAAATGGCGCAGGAAATGGGTAACGTGCGCGTGGCAAACATCATCATGCTGGGTGCGATTGTGGCCAAAACCGGCATGTTGAGCGCCGATGCCGTCACCGCCGCCCTGACGGACCTGCTGGGTAAAAAAAAGGCGGCCCTGCTGGAGATAAACCTGCAGGCCCTGAACGCGGGCATGACGGCAGTGGAAAAGGAGGCGTGCAAATGAGCAAGAAAACAAAGTTGCACCTGATTGAAGGCGCCCGCTGCAAGTCATGCGGCCTGTGCGTCGCCGCCTGTCCCAAGCAGACGCTTGGTATCGGCTCCGGCCTCAACCAGCAGGGGTATGCCTTTGTGGTCCAGGTCGCGCCCGAAAAGTGCATAAAGTGCAATATTTGCCGCATTGTCTGCCCGGATGTCGCCATCGGCGTCATCGAGGCGAATCAGTAGCCCGCGAGGTACCTGTTTATGTCAGACCTGACTCCTCTGTTCAAACCCAAAAGCGTGGCCCTCATCGGGGCCTCGTCAGACACCAGGAAGTACGGCTACTGGACAGCCAAGAGCCTCATAGACAACAAGTTTACCGGTCAACTGTACCTCATCTCAAGAACAGCGGCCGACGACATTCTGGGCCACAAGCCCTATGCCAGTATCTCCGATGTTCCCGATCCGGTGGATCTGGCCATTGTGGGCATAGCCCCCAAACATATCCTGCCTGTGCTTCAGGAATGCGCGGATAAGGGCGTAAAGGCCGTCATTGTCGTGGCTACAGGTTTCGGTGAAACCGGGTCCGAAGGCAAGAAGCTGGAGCAGCAGATGCTTGATATCGCCGCCAAAAGCGGCATGCGCATCATGGGACCCAACTGCATGGGCCTGTTCAGCGCTCCCGTCAGTCTCAATGCCAGCATCATTGATCTGGACAAGGGGGACATGGGGCTTGTGCTGCAAAGCGGCAATTTCGGCATCGACATCAACTTCAATGCCAAGTCCCGCGATCTCGGCTACAGCGGGTGGGCGACCATCGGCAACCAGATCGACCTGCGCTTCGCGGATTTTGTGGAATATCTGGGGCGGGATGAAGGCACACGCGTTGTGCTCATGTATATGGAAGGGCTGCGCGTCTCGTCCGTGGACGACGGGCGGCGGTTTGTTGAAAAGGCCCGCATGACGGTCCTGAAAAAGCCTGTGGCCGCCATCAAGATCGGCCGCAGCGAAGCGGGGGCCAGAGCAGCCGCTTCCCATACGGGTTCCCTGGCGGGCAGCGAGAAAGTTTTTGACGCCGCACTGAATCAGGCCGGCGTCATCCGGCTGAACACCCCCAATGAACTGCTTGATGTGGGCGAGGCTTTTTCGCGCTGCAAGACGCCCAAGGGCAACCGCATTGCCATTCTCACCGACGGCGGCGGCCACGGCGTCATGGCCACGGATACCGCCGAACAGTTCGGTCTGGACGCATTTGTGCTGTCCGAGGCGACCCAGAACAAGCTGCGCGCCATTCTCAAACCCCATTGCCCCATCAGGAATCCTGTGGACCTTGCGGGTACGCCTGAAGGCGACATGTGGGTTTTCGACCGTTGCGCCGAGGTGCTGCTGGACGATCCCGAGGTGGACGGGCTGGTTATCGTGGGCCTTTACGGCGGTTACTGCGATCTGTCGGAAGAATTCCGCCAACTGGAAATGGATGTGGCCAAAAATCTGGCGCAGCGCGCGGTAACGTCCGACAAGCCGGTGGTCATGCATTCCATCTATCAGGCGCAGCGCCCTGAAAGCCTGACCTATCTCATGAAGCACGGCTTTCCTGTCTATGCTTCAATTGATGCAGCCATGCGGGCCATGGGCGCGCTTGTGGGCTTCAGCACCCGGCAGAAAAAAATACGCGAGGAACTGGCCGCAGCGCCCCCGAGCCTGCCTGAAGACCGTCATGCGGCCGTGAAGGCCATTTTCGACAGGGTGCGCGCGCAGCACAGGATAAACCTTGTGGAGACCGAAGCCCGCGAAGTGCTG
>NZ_JBAIYW010000570.1:0-2500 GCF_036763055.1 Desulfovibrio sp. 1214_IL3152
ATTTGTTGACTCGCAGTTGCCAGACCGCGAGATTTTTTAACAAATCAAAAGGAGTTTTACTCACTTGGGCAAAGCTATAAGCTTTTTAGAACCCCCCGCCTAGCGGGGGGTTTTCTAGTTACAAAAAAGCGGGATAAAAACCCCGCTTTTGTGTTATTTTCAACACGTAGCTTCCGGCTTGGGATACGGCTCTATGGGCAGCCTCAAGCGACGTTGCCAATCCGTTTTTAGGAACCCCGGACATATCGGAATTGCCAATGGCAGTGCTTGGTCGCCCGTGGATATTCGCTTACAGAAAAATGCCTCTCTTAGCATCTCTTCTGGTTGCCATCATGGCATGGTACATCTCTCCATCTAACTCATAAAAAAAAAGTTGTGTGGCTAGTCAAAGAGACATCAGATCACAGAGATCACTGGATATAAAATCACATAATAGACAGTCACTGTTTTGCATAGCAATACGCAAACAGAACAGACGCGGCCCTTCTGGACCAGATATGCCTACGCTCAAAGCCTCAGATTAGGTTGCCTGTTTTCTGCGCTGCGTGACGCTCTGCCCGCCAATACCCCAGTTGTCAGTTTCTATTTCATCAATAATCACCATTGTAGTCGCAGGATTTTTACCAAGAACACGAGCCAGAAGCTCTGTGACTCCGCTGATAATTTCAGCTTTTTGCGCACTGGTTGGGGCTTCCTTTCCGCCAGTTACTTTAATATTTACGAATGGCACATATTCCTCCATTGCTAATAGGTTACGAAAAATCAGATCTTTCCCATAGGTAGTCGCGCTTGATTTACATCACTACGTGGCCCACAAGGGTACGCCAGCTTGCCATAGAAGTCTTAAGCACATCAAGAAGGTTCAACGTATACACTGAGCAAAGCACTCTCAAAATTCTTTTAAACACGTTTTTTCTGTGGTGTCGTTCTGGCAGGGAGCTCTACACGAAGGCGGGTATTGCAAAGTCAACCAACTTTCCCCCCTTGGCAAGCGAGTCATACGCCTGCCTAAAGGCTGGCAAGCGCCAACTCTGCTGCGGCATGCGGCAAGGCGGTGGATCTGGCAGGGGAGGGGCTGGACGGAAGGAGTGTTTTCGGAGGCGTGCGTGGTGGAATGCAGATGAGGCGCACGGCGCGATGCAGTTTGTTAGAGCAATTCCACTTTGAAATTGCTCTGGCGGCTGCGTGAGCAGACGCCCGCCGCAAAGATGCAAGCGCAATTTATTTGCGCGGTTGTCCTGCGGGGCAAAGGCAGGTGCAGTTGCGCATGCAGCAGCGAGATTCGCCCTGCTGTAGGGCTTTTGCAGCGCAAGGCACAGAACAGCAAAAAGCCCTTCGCGCTTGAGCAGCGAAGGGCTTTAAAAGATGTTGGCAGCGGCCTACTTTCCCACATGACGTTATGCAGTATCATCGGCGATGGAGAGCTTAACTTCCAAGTTCGGAATGGGATTGGGTGTACCCTCTCCTCCATGGCTACCAACAAAGTTGTCAAATATATAATTGACAGGGAAGGAAGGAGTTTTTTTCATAAACAAGCCGCACGGGCTATTAGTACTGGTCAGCTCCGCGTCTCGCAACGCTTCCACCTCCAGCCTATCAACGAGGTAGTCTACCTCGGCCCTTCAGGGATTGCTCCTGGGAGAACTTATCTTAAGGCAGGCTTCCCGCTTAGATGCTTTCAGCGGTTATCCCTTCCGCACATAGCTACCCTGCTGTGCCGTTGGCACGACAACAGGTCCACCAGGGGTGCGTCCATCCCGGTCCTCTCGTACTAGGGACAGGCCCTTTCAATTCTCCAGCGCCCACAGAAGATAGGGACCAAACTGTCTCACGACGTTTTAAACCCAGCTCGCGTACCACTTTAAACGGCGAACAGCCGTACCCTTGGGACCTGCTTCAGCCCCAGGATGTGATGAGCCGACATCGAGGTGCCAAACCGCATCGTCGATGTGAACTCTTGGATGCGATCAGCCTGTTATCCCCGGCGTACCTTTTATCCAATGAGCGATGGCCCTTCCATTCGGGACCACCGGATCACTAACACCTACTTTCGTACCTGCTCGAGATGTCTCTCTTGCAGTCAAGCTCCCTTATGCGTTTGCACTCGACGGCTGGTTTCCAATCAGCCTGAGGGAACCTTTGCATGCCTCCGTTACAATTTAGGAGGCGACCGCCCCAGTCAAACTACCCACCAGACACTGTTCCCTCGCCGGATGACGGCTGAGGGTTAGGGACCTGAAAAAACAAGGGTGGTATTTCAACAATGACTCCCCCCATACTAGCGTACAGGGTTCACAGTCTCCCACCTATCCTACACATGCAGTTCCAAATCCCAATGTCAAGCTATAGTAAAGGTGCACAGGGTCTTTCCGTCTTTCTGCGGGTACACGGCATTTTCACCGCGACTTCAATTTCACCGAGTCTCTGGCCGAGACAGTGTGGAGATCGTTACGCCATTCGTGCAGGTCGGAACTTACCCGACAAGGAATTTCGCTACCTT
>NZ_JBAIYW010000570.1:7500-19001 GCF_036763055.1 Desulfovibrio sp. 1214_IL3152
GCACGCATCCTGATGGCCCTGCGCTTGCGAACGCTATGCGTGTGCGAGATCACCACCCTTCTCGGCCTTGCGGCGTCCACGACTTCCAAGCATTTATTTTTGCTGCGCCAGGCACGCCTCATCGAGAGTATCAAAAAAGGTCGATGGGTTTACTACCGGCTGCCGCAAAACCCATCACCAAGCATCCGCGCGGCTCTGGCGTGGACCATGAACGAATTGGCCGACAGCCCGCAAATTGCCCAGGACGAGGCCGCGCTGCGCGGGATTACGCATAACGCCGGAATTCATGATTTTTTGAAAAGCAAGCACATTCGCGTGCCGGCCGACGAAGTTGACGGCAGCGACGAGACGGCCCCCGAAGCCGACACGGACAACACAGCTAACTGAATCACCCCGATGCCTCATACAGGAGACCCCCATGAGCCATTGCTCCGCAAAAGACCATAACCACAGTAGCGGACACACTTGCGCCTGCGGTTCCACCGCCCACCCCCTGGCCCCCATGAGTTCACAGAACGCTCAGGATTGCGCATGCGCAACCGCCGAACCTGGCGCCGCCTGCGAAACGACAGAAAACGAGGATGAACAACACGGCTGCGGCTGCAGTTCGTGCGGCTGCCATGACCATTCTCATGAGCATGGTCCTGGGGATGAACGCCGGGAACTTGCCATCATGGGCATTTCAGCAGCGCTTTTTGCCATTGGGATGGTAGCTGATGAGGCCATGACGCGGCATATCCCCAACTGGCTGGTCATTGTCGTATTCTACGCCCTGCCGTACTTCCTTTGCGGCTATGACGTACTACGCCTTGGCGCACGCAGCATCTTAAGGAAAGACTTCTTTAATGAGTTCAACTTGATGGGCGGCGCAACCATTGCGGCCATTGCTCTTGGGCAGTTGCCCGAAGCCGTGGGGGTAATGCTCTTCTACCGTATAGGCGAATTTGTGCAGGAACGTGCTGCGGGACATTCACGCCGTTCGGTCAAGGCGCTCCTGGCTGCCCGCCCCAGCACCGCTCATGAAATGCTTGCTGACGGCAGCACAAGAGACGTGCAGCCGGAAGACCTTGGCCCCGGCAGCCACATTCTTGTACGTCCCGGCGAAAAAATCCCGCTCGACGGCACTGTGCTTGAAGGAAGCTCGCAGGTCGACACCTCCCCGCTCACTGGCGAATCCGTGCCGCTTCTTTTGAAGCCCGGCAGCCGCGCTCTTGCCGGAACCATCAATCTTAATGGCGCTATCCGTATGGAGGTGACCGCAGCATTTGCCGAATCGTCCATCGCACGCATTCTGGAAATGGTGGAAAACGCCGCTGCCCGCAAGGCCCCCACTGAACGTTTCATCACCCGCATGGCCCGCTGGTACACACCTGCCGTAACCGGCCTTGCCCTGCTTGTGGCTGTGCTGCCGCCTCTTTTGGGGTTGGGCGACTTTTCACAGTGGCTTTACCGCGCGCTGGTGCTTCTGGTTATTTCCTGCCCCTGCGCCCTGCTCATATCCATCCCGCTCGGCTATTTTGGCGGTATAGGCGCGGCATCCCGCCGGGGCATCCTCATCAAGGGCGGCGCGGTGCTGGACAAGCTGCGCGATATCCGCGTGGCGGCCCTGGACAAAACCGGCACCCTGACCGAAGGAGTCTTTGAGGTCAACGCCGTGCTTCCGGCGCCCGGAACCGGTGAAGAGGACCTGCTGCAAGCCGCTGCACTGGCCGAAAGCCGTTCAAACCATCCCATTGCCCGCTCCGTAATCAGGGCTGCGGAAAAAGCCAATATCATCGCCGATGATTCTTCCATCACGGGAATGCGCGAAATCCCCGGCAAGGGTGTTGAAACAACCATAGGAGACACTATTCTTCTGGCCGGCAATGCGGCCCTGATGGAGGCCAACGGCATTGAGCCGCAAGCGGTAAACATGCCCGGCAGCATTGTTCAGGTGGCCCGCAACGGCCGTCTGCTTGGCGCGCTCGTGGTTGCTGACCGCCTCAAGCCCCAGTCGCCCGAAGCCGTTGAAAGCCTGCGTCATCTTGGTGTGAGCACCATTGCCATGCTGACCGGCGACCGTGCAGAACAGGCTCTTCCCATCGCCCAGAGGCTTGGACTGGATGTTCTCAAAGCTGACCTGCTGCCAGAGGGAAAGGCCGAAGCCCTTGAATCTCTTGGCCCGGTGGAAAACACCATCTTTGTGGGCGACGGCATCAATGATGCCCCTGTTCTGGCTACAGCTGGTGTAGGGGTCGCCATGGGCGGGCTTGGCTCGGAAGCAGCCATTGAAACGGCTGATGTCGTCATTCTGGATGACAATCCCGCGCGCCTGCCCGAACTGCTGCGCATAGCCCGCCGCACCCGCACCATCGTGTGGCAGAACATCATCATGGCTCTCGGCATCAAGAGCCTGTTCATGGGGCTTGGCATTGTTGGCCTTTCCGGCCTGTGGGAAGCGGTGTTCGCCGACGTGGGCGTGGCCCTCATGGCCGTGCTCAATGCGGCTCGTGCCGGAAAGATCGAACAGTAGCGCATGCTGCTTTTGCGAGCCCAAATTCGCAAGGCGTTACGGCACTTCTCTTCAAGAATCCATTGCTGAACAAGAACCCGGAGGGCAGAACGCACAAGAAACGTTCTGCCCTCCGAACTTTTCATTCATATCCAGCTGCAGAGCATTTGGCACGTAAAATGCTCACTTACGGCAGGCAAAGCCTGCCTGCCCGCATTACGTGGCTGGAATTTTCCTGAAAAATCCTTGCAGGGCTGCTGGCGCACGTCATTCGTGAACGGCTCTGCTCCATATGTTGCTCACACGGTGCATCGTTTCAGTCCGAAACCGCCTCAACGCCATAGCCCGCAGATTCAAGGGCCGCGAGAGCAGCCGCCAGCCTGTCCTGTTTTACCAGCACATAGTCAGTATCAAAGGTGGATACGGCAAAAATGCTGATCCCGGCCTGGGCCAGCACCGCCGACAGCCCCGCCAGCACCCCGGTCAGGCTGAAGTCCATTTGCCCGGCCACACGAAAAGCCCGCCAGCCGTCTTCACGCGCCTCATACTGTTGCGGCGCATCCTCCCGCAGGCAGACCACAGACAGCTCCGCATCGGTTTTACCCACAAAAAGCCACGAAGCCGTGAAGTCCACCGCCGCCATGTCGACGACCTTGCAGACAGAGAATTCCCCCGGCAGTACCTGAAGCGTCATATGCTCTCCAATCCTTGCAAGCCGCAGCATCGTGAAAAAATCTTTGAGCGGGTCGGCATAGCAAATGTCCTCCGTCCTGCTTAGATATCCGGCAGTGCAGATGCCCCGCCTGAAGCGTGTTCCCCGGCCGCAGGCAGCTTGCACAGGGCCAGGCCTTTGGACCGCAGTGCCGGTCAAATAAAGGCGAGGCCGCGGCAGCACAGCCGGGCTCCTTTGCACCCGCGTGGTGAAGCGCACAGCCTGGCCCATCCCTGTTCCGGGACCGCTGGTTGCCGTGCTTCAGGAAAGCAGCAGTTTCAGATGGGTATAGGCACGCGCGGTAGCCATGCGGCCACGCGGCGTACGCTTGAGAAAACCGCACTGGATAAGATACGGCTCATAAATGTCTTCAATTGTCCGCACTTCTTCAGAACAGGCGACGGCCAGCGTTTTTATGCCCACAGGGCCGCCATCGTAGTGTTTGATAAGCACTTCAAGCAGCTTGCGGTCCATCTGATCCAGACCGAGTTCGTCCACGTCCATACGCTTGAGCGCAACAGAAGCCTCATGCCCGTTTACCTGCCCGTCACCGTGCACCAGCGCAAAGTCTCGCACACGGCGCAGCAGACGGTTGGCAATACGCGGCGTGCCACGCGAGCGGCGTCCTATTTCTTCCGCCCCGTCAGGCGTGATGACCACGCCGAGAATGCGGGCGGTTCGTTGCACCACGCGGGCCAGATCAGCGGAACTGTAATATTCAAGCCGTGCCACGATGCCGAAGCGGTCGCGCAGGGGGGAAGAAATAAGCCCCATGCGCGTGGTGGCTCCCACAAGGGTAAAGGGTTCAAGGTCAATCTTTACGGTGCGGGCCGCAGGGCCTTGGCCGATAACAAGATCAAGCTTGAAGTCCTCCATGGCCGGATACAGCACTTCTTCAACCGCGATGGGCATTCGGTGGATTTCATCTACAAAAAGAATATCGTGCCGCCCAAGGTTGGTGAGAATGGCGGCCAGATCGCCGCTGCGCTCAAGCACAGGGCCGGAAGTACACACGAGGTTGACGCCAAGCTCTGTGGCCATGATCTGCGCAAGCGTGGTTTTGCCCAGGCCGGGATTGCCGTAAAAAAGCGTATGGTCAAGGGCTTTGCCGCGTTCGCGGGCAGCATCAAGGTAGACGCGCAGATTGGCCCGCAGGTCATCCTGGCCGATAAAATCTTCCAGACTGCGTGGGCGTACGCTTTCATCAATATTGACGGCCCCCTGGGGCTGACAAGACTCGGGCATCAGGCTCTCCCTCTGGCCAGGGCCTTCAGGGCGGCCCTGAGTGCGCCGCTTACATCCAGATCAGGCTCTTCATGCAGCAGTTTTTTTACCATCGGAGCGCACTCGTCTTCGGCGTAGCCAAGGTTGGCAAGACCGGCAAGCACATCTCGAAAGACGGATCCCGGCTTTTCACCCGTGGAAGCCAGCACTGCGGCCTGCGGGGCGTCATCCACCTTGAGTTTGTATTTAAGCTCAAGAAAAACATGCTGCGCGGTCTTTTTGCCGATGCCCGAAACGCGGGTGAGGGCCATCACGTCTTCTTCAAAGACGATGCGGCGCAAATCCTCGGGTCTGTAGATGGAAAGAATGGACAGAGCCGTGCGTGCTCCCACCTTGGATATGGAAACAAGCACCTCAAACGTCTGCCGTTCTTCAAACGTGGCAAAACCGAAAAGTTCAAGCGCGTCTTCGCGCACGGCAAGACTCGTATACAGGGCAAGGTGCTCTCCCCGCCCCGGCAGGACGGACAGGGTGTGCGCGGGCAAAGCCACTGCATAGCCCACACCGCTTTCGGTAATGAGCAGGCAGGTATTGCCCCATGTTTCGGCCAGGCGGCCTTCAAGATAGGCTATCATGGATTCCTTGCGGGTCAGAAGATACTACTGGCGGCACAGCCCCACACAGGTGCGTACGCAGCGGCCAGCATAACCGAATGCCCCGTTTTTTCCAAGCGGCCCCACCGGGCGTCAACCGCCGATGCCCACCATCTGCCTGACGGCCACTTCATCGCCGGAACGGTTTGCAAGCAGTTCCGCTCCTACGGGCTTTTCGGCGCAGGCAGCGCGTATGACGCGCTCGATATCAGCGTCCGTCATGGCAGGGTCACGCAAAAACCGGCGCAGTTCGTATTCCCTGTCGTCAAAAAGACAGGTGCGCAGATTACCGTCGCTGGTGAGACGCAAGCGATTGCAGGAACCACAAAAATGACAACTGACAGCGGTGATAAAGCCAAGGCGCCCCTTGCCCCCTTCCACCCGGAACATGCGGGCAGGCCCGGCCTCGGCCCTGTCCTCTTTTTCAGGCACAAGGCGCACCCGTTTTTCCGCTTCGGCGCGGATATCGGCAGCCGACCAGAAGGTGCTTGAATTCCAAAGAGTGCCGCTGCCCATAGGCATGAATTCAATAAAGCGCAGGTCAATGGGCATGGTGCGCGCCGCGTGGACAAAATCGTCCATCTGCCCGTCATTAACGCCCCGCATAGCCACGGCGTTCACTTTTACCCTGATGTCAGAAGCCAGCAGCCTGTCCAGCGCCGACAGCACGGCGGGCAGCATGTCGCGCCCCGTAACCCTGGCAAAAGTTTCGCGGTCAAAACTGTCCAGAGACAGATTAACAGCCTTTACCCCCACCTGTCGCAACAGGGGAATATGCGGCTCAAGCAAGGTTCCGTTGGTGGTAAGGCGCAGATCCATCTGCGGAAACCGCTCGTGCAGCATATGCAGAAAGCCGTCACACCCCTTCCGGGCAAACGGCTCCCCCCCGGTCAGGCGCACCTTGACCACGCCAAGGCGGGCCATAATGCCTACCATGCGCGCCATTTCCTCATACCGCAGCACCTGCGGATGCGGAATACAGGTCTGCCTGGCATTGCTGCAACAGTACATGCAGCGCAGATTGCAGCGATCCGTGACGGAAAGGCGCAAATAACGCACAACCCGGCCATGCCCGTCCACCAGGGGCGCAGAAGCAGCGGAAATTATCCGCTTGGAAGCTGTCCCCACGTTTTCTTCCACATCATGCCTGTTGCCAAGAAGCGGAAATGGATTTACATCTGCCTGCATGAAATACCTGCTTATGGGAGCGGCCCTTGCGGGCAGCCTGAGTTTTTCCCTGTGTGTCCCCCCGGAAATCCGGGCATGGGATGGTTTTGACGCAGCCTCCACCGACCTTGTAGAAGTAAACCCCGACCGAGTGCCTTCTCCGGGCGACACCGTGGATGTGCGCAACTACGACACCGACACCACGGAAACCTGCCTGGTGGAAAGCGTTTCTCGCAATGCACGCACTGTGGAACTGGTGGTGCGCACATCCTCAGGGGCAGCCCGCACCCTTGTCATGGAGGGCCGGTAAAAAAGAATGGGAAGCGGCCGTTCAAGCCGCCCCCCCCCAATTTTTACTGGCTGATTCCCTCGTCCGCGCCGCGTTCATAACCCGGCAGCAGAATGCTGGCGCTCTCGGCCTGACCCTGCCCTTTGGGACATTCGGACTGGAGGTGGCAGATTTCGCAGCCGCCACGGAAAGGAAAATGCGTAACAACCGCAAAGCGGCGCGCAAGAACCGACGATCCGGGCCTGTACTCAAGCCCCATTTTTTCCAGAGCCGCACGCAGGGCTTCCGTAGGCCGGGGCGATGGAGCACAGCCGGCATCTTCCACCTGGGGCAGCATGGCCTGCACAGCGCTCATGCACATGAACTGGGCAAGGTTGTTGATCATAAACCCGTCAGACGCGGATTTTTCCCAGGCCTCATCCACATCGATCTCAATGGATTCCGGCAGCCAGACCGCAAGATACGATATCTTGCCCGTGGAAATTTCACACACCTTCAACTGCGGCAGCCACTGACCCCACAGATCAACAAGCCGTTCCAGCACCGCCCCCCCGAGGCGTTTCTCCTGACTCATGACCATGAAGCCTTCCATGTCAAAATAGGGCTGGATGTCGTGTGTCTTTACACCGGGCTCGCCGCCCGCACTGTTAACCTCGCTCACATGCGCTCCTTGGAAGAAAAAGACGCGGCCAATACGCCGCCAAAGCAATACGCCAGCATCTGTCAGCCAGACGCGCGTACTCCCCGTCTGATAGTTTAACCAAGGGACGGGCCTCGTCAAGGGCCATACACGCAAATACCACCGGCTTCGCGCAGCGCTTCGCAGGCGGCTGCGGCTGTGGAACAGCCTTTTTCGCGGCTTTGCGCCCCGTGGACGCCATGCCCGGCTTTACTTGGCAGGACAGCTTTTTTATCATATGCCTTTGCCCCATACGTCATGAAACGAAGAAAAGGAATCCGTATGAACAAAGCCAATACACATCCCGCCAAAATCCGCTACAGGTACAAAACGGACGAAGACGCCCGCCTGCAAACGGCCCACGGCGTATGGGGAGGCATCAATCCCCAGGGCGAAATAGAAATGAATTTCTATCATGAAAGTGATTCGCTGCCCGCTTTTTCCGAACAGCTTGTGGCCCCCGACGGTTCCATCGGCTATGAAATGGTTCCCGGTGAGGATGACGCGCGCGAAGTGACCCGCTGCATCCACAGCCGCATCCTGCTCAATTACCACACCGCCCGCGCAGTGCTGGACTGGCTGGAAGACCGCGTGGCCGCCCTGGAAGAAGAAGAGGCGTCCGGCATGTACGAGGCAGACCTGGACATTGAACAATAGCAGCCATGATCGAAAAATCTTACCATATCATTACGTTCGGCTGTCAGATGAACGTGCACGACTCCCAGTGGCTGGGCCGTGCCCTCACAACACGCGGCTTTGTTGAAGCTTCACTTGAAGATGCCCAGGTGGTGATGGTCAATACCTGTTCGGTGCGTGAAAAACCGGAACAAAAGGTCATGAGCGCCCTTGGACGCATCCGCCAGGTCAGTGGCGGCAATCCCAATGTTCTGGTGGGGGTGGCGGGCTGTGTGGCGCAACAACTGGGTGAGGCGTTTTTCAGCAAGGAAAGTCAGGTGCGCCTTGTGGCGGGCAGCGACGGCATAAGCGGTGCTCCCGCAGCTATCGAACGCCTGCTGGAAGAGCCTGGCCTGCGCCTTTCGTTGCTGGACTTCACGAGCCATTACGTTGAACGCGAAGCCGGCCCGGAAACGTCCGAATTCACTTCCGGCCCGGTGGCCTTTGTCAATATCATGCAGGGTTGCGACAATTTTTGCGCATACTGCATCGTTCCTTTTACACGCGGACGCCAGAAATCACGTTCGGCTGCCGCCATTCTTGATGAATGCCGCGCCGTGCTCGACCGGGGCGCGCGCGAAATCACCCTGCTGGGCCAAAATGTCAATGCCTTCGGTCAGGATAAAAGCGGCGACGGCACAAGCTTTGCGCAGCTTTTGCGCCAGGTGGCCGGGCTGCCCGGCCTGGAGCGCCTGCGTTATGTCACCCCGCACCCCAAAGATATGGGACCGGAAGACGTGGCCGCTTTTGCGGAATTGCCCCAACTTTGCCCGCGCTTGCACCTTCCCTTGCAGGCAGGGTCTGATGCGGTGCTCAAAAGCATGCGCCGCCGCTACGACAGCGCGGCCTTCCTGCGTCTGGTAGACGAGTTGCGCGCCGCACGGCCTGACCTTGCCCTGTCCACAGACCTGATTGTAGCTTTTCCCGGCGAAACGGAAGAAGATTTTCAAAACACGCTTGACATGATGCGTGCCTGCAATTTCATGTCCAGCTTTTCTTTCATATATTCCGACCGGCCGGGAGCCAGAGCCGCGCTTTTCCCTGACAAAATAGCTCCGGACGAAGCCCGCGACAGGCTGCTGCGGCTCCAGGCCCTCCAGGACGAGTTGGGAGCGCGCTGGCTGCAGGCCCGGGTGAAAAACCACAACCGGACAACGCTGCTTCTGGAAGGTCCAAGCCCCAAGCCGGGCGACAACGCCGAACCGAGCTGGCAAGGACGCGATCCGTACGGCGTGCCGGTTCATGTACCGCTGCCCGCAGGAACCGACCACACTGGCCGTCTGGTGCAGGCAGTTATTACAGAGGCCAAAAAGCACAGCCTGTTGGCCGTACGCACGGGGGAACCATGGTAGAGATGCGTGTTTTCGGCCTGACCATTGACCCGCAGACCAAAAACCCCATCGTGATACTGCGCGAAGTGGAAGGGGAAACCGTCCTGCCCGTTTGGGTGGGGGCTATGGAAGCCATGGCAGTGTCCCTTGTGCTCAACAAGGAACGCCTGCCCAGGCCCCTCACGCACGACCTTTTGCTTATGACTCTCAAGGCGCTCAAGGCCGGGCTTGTCAAAGTGGAGATTACCGACCTTAACGAGGGTGTATTTTTTGCCCTTCTGGTTCTGCAAGGTCCGGGGGGGCGAGTGCGCGTGGACTGCCGCCCTTCTGATGCCATAGCGCTGGCAATGCGGGCCGAAGCGCCCATCATGGTCAACGAGGACGTGCTGCGCCGCGCAGCCGAAGCGCAAAAGAAAGCCGAAGAGCGTCTGCACGAGGAGGTTCTTTCCCCTGTGCCTGACGCCGCCACCGACATGGTGCGCAAAGCCGGCGCGCGCAAAGAGGCAGACATGCTGCACAACCGGCTGCTGCACGGCACTGTTCTGCCTGGTGGCACAGACCCGGAAGAAGAGCGCCGATTTCGTGAAATGCTGCGTTCACTTGAGCCTGTCTCACGCCGCAAGATGTAGGTGAACGGCTTTTCCACAGGTTTTCTAGAAAATTTTCTACACGCTATAACACGACGGTTTCATTGACTTAACAGGCAAAAGCGTTTTCCGGTCCGACCTAAAGCTTTTTGCTTCCGCTCCGATAGGCTGCCTAGTGGGGAAGAAAAGTATGCTGGACTATCGCCTGTTCAAGGAAATTAATGACCTTTTCGCCTCAGGGCATCACGACAAGGCACGGCGTCTGCTTATGGAAGTGCAGTCGCGCGGCATTGCCCTGCATGATGAAATAAGCATGCTCAAGGCGCGTTTGAAAAGCCTGGAAGACGCCCTCCACCTTGCCGAAACCCTGACTCTTGAAAAAGGGTTCTACTGGCTGGCTGCCAATGGTTTGCGTCAGGGGCCATTTTGCCCCCGCTGCTATGAATACGAAGGCGGGCTCATTCGCCTGGAGCGCACTCGCGGCTCCCTGCGCTGCCCCTATTGCCACGCCGCATACCACGGCCTTCAGAACGAGGCGGAATACGGCAACAATGCCGCTGGCGGACACGCCCGCATCATCCCCTTTGCCCACTGAGGCTCTTGCCTATACAGCTTCGTCCCTGTAGAATCCGTGCAGGAGCAGGGCGGCAATAGGCCCCTTCGCCTCCAGGAATTCTCCCTGTCCGCCAAGGAATGACATGACCCGCCCCGCCGGCCTGAACATACTCCTTCTCTGCGAAAACGAATCGCTGACAAGCCTTGACCGCCGCGCCTTGCGAGAGGCCGGAGCCAGTCGGGTCGAATGCATGACCTCCGGTATTACGGCCGCCCGCATGCTGGCCGGGCTTGACGATTCCGGGCCGGGCTTCACGCCGGACATCATCGTCTGCTCCCAAAAACTGGCTGATATGGATGGCGAACAGTTCTGCGCCATCCTGCGGCTGCACCCCCTGCTTCTCGGCCTTCCCGTTCTTCTCTTGCTGCCCAATGACAACGAGGCGGAACAGCTCAGAACTCTGGGCTGTGGAGCCAGCGCCCTTCTTGCGCGTCCATATTCCATCAATGTGCTCAAGGCTCACCTGGATTCGCTGGCTGCCGCCGCGTCGGACGTGCAGCAGCTAAAGACCGCACGGCAGTTTACCGACACCAGCGCTTTTGATCAGGCCCTTGAAACCTATGGCATGCTGCTCAAGCCGGTGCGCCGCCCCGAAGACTATTTCCGCGTGGGCATGCAGTGCCTGCAGCAGCGGCAATGGAATACGGCCATTAACGCTTTTCAGCGAGCACTGGGCGGCGCCCTGATTCAGGGTCAGGCACAGCTCGGCATGGCCGTGGCCTGGAAAGGCAAGGGTGACATGGCCCGCTATCGGCACTATCTCGGTCTTGCCGCCGCCACCTTTGTCCGCGCCAAAAACTGGCATCGCGCGCGCGCCGTCTACGCCGGGCTGCTCCGGGAAGATCCGGAGGCAAAAAGCCCATTTCTGTCCGAGTCTTTTCAGCTTATCCGGCAGGAAAAATATGATGAAGCCGCGGAAGTGCTTTCCCACGGACATGAACTGACCCCCCGCCACCAGATGACTGAACGCCTGGCCCAGACCTGCCTGAGCGCCGATCAGCCGCAGCGCATGCTGGAAAAACTGGAGGCCAGCCTCGGGCGTATCATGGGGGCCGCCGCCGGAACGCTGGCTGACGA
>NZ_JBAIYW010000483.1:0-18742 GCF_036763055.1 Desulfovibrio sp. 1214_IL3152
ACGGCCTCCGCTCCGGCCAGTACGGTTTCAAGGGGTACGAAACCGCATTGCAGCGAGCTTTGCTCTGAAAATATTTTGAGTACCGAGGTGTTTTTGATGGGCGTGGCCGCATCCTGGGCGATGGGCGAACGCTCCAGCGGCACGCCGTGGACGATCTGGTATCCGCCCACGCAGATGCGGCCCGAAGAGGGGTAGGACGGCACAAGCACGGCAAGGGATTCCTGATGCCCGTAGCTTTCGTCCATAGCCTTGACGGCGGCCTCTATTTCCGCGCCGATATTGCCCCGCAGGGTGGAGTCCACCCGTTTTGCCACCAGAGCCGGTTTTTCGGCGCAGAACATCTTGACCGCAGCATACACCGCGTCCCAGGCTTTTTGCGGCGAAAGCAGGCGGCTTTCGGCATTGAGAGACACTGCGGTAAAGGACGCAAAATACTGCGGGTCCCATTTATCAAGGCCCAGGCAGGTGGCGCTGGAAAAACCCTTGGCGGTAAGCAAGGCCCCATTGGCATTGGCGCCGGTAAAGTCGTCAGCGATTACAGCTATATTCATGTGGTTCTCCTGTTTTCCGGCAGCAGGCGAAAGACGGACGCCCGCCGGGGGGAGCTGGTCAGGAATCGGCGTACAGCAGGCTGGCTCCGGCGGCTTCAAGCTGCTGGCGCGCGCCTGCGGAAAGCCCGCAGTCCGTGATAATGCGGTAAAAGTCATCAACGCCCGCCACGCGCCAGGGGCTGAACTTGGCGTACTTGGAGGAGTCCACAAGCAGGATGCTTTTATCCGCGCTTTCCATAAGCTGAATCTTGCGGTGCATCTTTTCAGAGGAGCTGGTGGTCACGCCGCGTTCGGCTTCCCACACGTTGATGCCCACAAAGGCCAGGGTGGTGCGGATGCGGCGCAGGTACTCCATGCCTGAAACGTCGTTGCAGGCCCGGCTTACGGGGTCTACCCGGCCTCCGGTAAGAAAGACCTCGATATGCGCATGCCCTGACAGGAGCATGGCGATTTCAAGGTCGGGCGTGACCACGCTGAGGCGGCTGAGCGGCAACGACGGCAAAAGGCGCGCAAGCTCAAGGGTGGTGGTTCCCGCATCCAGGGAGATAAAGGCGTTGTCTTCGATAAAGCCGCAGGCGGCGCGGGCAATGTCGGCCTTGGCCTGGCGCATGCACGAAGCCTTGTGCGAACGCGGTATGTCGTGCGCCTCAAAACCAATGGGTACGGCTCCGCCCCAGGTGATCTCAAGCAGATTCTGCTCTTCCAGCGCTTTGAGGTCACGCCGGACGGTCATGATGGAAATACCCAGGATTTCGGCCAGTTCTCGCGTGTTGACAGCACCCTGGCTTTTGATGATGCGGGCCATTTTTTTACGTCGCTCAACCGGCAGCATGGCAAGTATCCTGTTTCGTTGGTATGTTGTTTTTTAGGATAATTTGTTAATTTTTGTTATCTTCGGTTGCGGGCATCGAGTCAAGAGGTTCAACGAAAAAAGCTCCGGATTTTTATCCGGAGCTTGAGTGCTATGAGTCTATGCTTGATATTTTGTTAAATTTTGTTTCCAGGGCGCCAGCGATGTTTTCTGTAACTTTTATCAGGCGGCAGTGCGGTATTTGCCCGCTTTCAGTTCATGCAGGTATTCCCTGTTCTTTTGCAGATAAAAGGTCAGCGCCCGCGAAAAATCCTTGCCGAGCAGGCCCTGCAAAAGTTCGGTTGTAATTTCACGTTCCAGACGCAGCAGGGAATGCAAGGCAAGGATGCCCTGTTTTTCCTCCACCGGGATGGCCGTGATTTTTTGCCAGAAAATCTGCCGGGCGCGGGGTTTGAAATACCACATGTACATCATGTCCAGCATGTGCTCCAGGGCCTGCCGTGCTGCCACCGGATCGCTCTTGTAGAGCTTTTTCCAGTAATCCTGAGGATGTTGCAGCATTTTTGCCAGATTGCGATGAGGAAACAGCAGCTCCTGGGTGGCGAGGCTTTTAAAAATCTGCGCAAACTTGCTGTCATAGTCGCTTTGTCGCATGCGCAGGTAATGGTTGCGGTCGGCAAAGCCCTCGATAATAGCCGCCACAATGTCTGAAGAGCACTTGGAAACGATGGCAGCGCAGTTTTGCAGCAGCATCATGGGGTCCGGCAACTGCATGAAGATGAAAAAATGCAGCAACCCGTGGCCGAGCAGCATGGATAACGGTATGGACAGGGCGCTGCGAAACAGGTTGCCGACCACGGCTTCCTTGGGCAGGCCCCGGAAGATGTTGTGGCCGGAAATGTAGATGCTGTTTACCAGCGCAATGACCGCATAGACCATGACGGCATTGTCCTGCACGGTTATGCCCAGCAGGTCTTCAAGCAGCCACAGGCGCACGGCCACTTCCAGCAGGGGAACGGATATGCCCGTGTACATGAGGGAGTCTGCCATGCGGCTCCAGCTCACATAGCGGTTCCAGGGCAGGAGCATGGACCGGCTGAAGGCCCCGCCGCCTACCATGGACTGGGCCACGTTGCGCACCGCCGTGATGGCAAACCAGAGCAGCGCGCCGAACCAGGTGAGCACCCACCAACTGCCCACATACCAGAACGCCCATTGCGCGGGCAGAAATCCCGCCAGAATTTTGAGCAGGTTGATCACGTCGCTGTTGACATAGGTGGGGTTCCAGGGGCTGACCTCAAAGGCGGGGCTGGCGCCGTCCTTGGGGTTTTCCCTGTTCATGCCCTTGGCGTCGACGCCGCCCAGGGTCACAAGATTGCCGTCCTGTCCCACTGTGGTGGTCTTTTTTTCAAGCCCCCACCCCCGCACGCAATGGCAGCCGAGATGGCGGAGACCGGGCAGGCGGCGCAGGCGTTTTATCCACCAGGGCTGGGCGTATGGCGGTTCGTGGTGCTGCACAAAACTGTAAATATCCGTATGCACGGGCAGGAGCAGGCGCTGTTCCTTGTCTTCCCGCGCAAGGGCGTCGCGCGCCTGCTGCGGCAGGGTTTCAACAAAGACAAGACCCATGCCGTGGGTATGGTGCGAACGGCTTGTGGAGTCCGTGCCGATGCGCGAACCCAGCGGGGCGGACGCATAGAATTCCTGAAGCCGGGGCAACTGGTCGAGCACGGCCTGTAACAGGGGGCGGCGCGAGGACTCTTCCGGCTCTTCCCGCACGATCTGGCGAACCACCTGCTTGAGGCGCAGGATGCTGCCTTCATTGATGGCCCGCTGCAGGCAGTTGATGGCTTCCACATGGGTAAGCTGGCCGCTGGTCCATTCCCGCAGATTGAAAAGCTCAAGATGGGTGATGTGGCCCTTGCCGCGCCACAGCAGTTCCAGAATGTCCTGGGGGGTCAGGCCCGCCAGGTTAAGCACCATCTGGCACGGGTGCAGGGGGATGAGCGATTCAAGCAGGGTCTCCGGTTCACGCAGCAGCACTTCGGGCAGGCTTTTGTGCGGCGTGTAGGGAAAGACCATGTCAGGGTTGGCCGTCGGACTCAGCCATTCGGCGCGGATGCTGTCGGGTACGAAGTCTTCAAGGCTTTCCACAAGGGTCTTGGCTGCGGCGCGCGCATCACCCTGCTGCTGTTCCATCTGTTGGCGCAGGCGGTTGGCGGCCTCATGAGCCAGCGGCGCCCACTGGGAAAAAATGTATTCTGCCAGATGCAGGGATGAAGGCTGCCGGTGGCCCACATAGGCCAGAAAATCGCCTTCTTTCAGCGGCTCGGGTGCGGGGATGCCCAGTTGTTCGGCCAGACGGGGCGCATGCGTGTTGTTCCAGGCCCGCAGCAGGCGCAGGGCATGTTCCTGCATCCAGGTGTTCACCGCGGCGTATTCCGACAGCACCCCGGCGATGTCGGGCCTGCGCAGCAGGTCGGCAAAGGCTCTCGGGCTGTTGATATCAAGGGGAACCCAGGTGAATTCCACCATCTTGTCGCCAAAGGACGCGCGAAACTCAATGCCGATGCGCACCGTGATGCCCATGATGCGCGCGGCGCGCAGCAGTTCTCCGGCGGCTTCGGGATCAACGGTATTGTAGTAGATGACCGTTAAAAAGCGGATGCCCTTGACCCATGCGTCCATGACCAGATGTGTGGGGCTTTTGCGGCCCTTGGTGTTGGCATCGTGGACGTGGTGGTCGAAGGCCTGCTGGTTCCAGGCCTCGGGCATTTCCAGCAGATGATAGCGGCAGAGCAGCTTGCGTATGATGCGCGGCGCGCCGCGCACGGCCTGATGAAATTCGTGGGCCAGAGGGAGCTGCAAATGGGTATGCGGGCTGGAACGCACAAGATCCTTCATGAGCTGGATGAGCACGCGCGCGGTATTTTTCTGCAAGGGGGAATGCACGGAATAGAGCACTTCGTCGTGCAGACGGCGCAGGGCGTGCAGCCTTTCCTGTGTTCCGCCGTCTTCAAGGCTTTCAAGCAGGATGATGACGGCGCGGGCCATGCGCAGGCCCGGTTCGGAGGTCAGTTCGATGACGCCGTTGGGGTGCAGGGCCGGGTCTGGCTGGGGCAGGGACTGGTTGTGCGCGCGCGCGGCGGAAAAGTCGTTGACGAGGCGGACGAGCTGATGGTCCTGGGGGTCAAAAAGCCACGGCGCGCAGTGCGCGGAGGCAGAATTCATGCCCGGCTGGTCGGCAGGTGATGTATGTTTTTTTTCAGTTCTGGAAGTATTCATTGTATTGCAATTCTTTACACCGGCTATCAAGAGATGCTGCGCGCGTTCGCCATGTTTGAACGCGACGGCCTTGGCCTTCGCCAGCGAGACACAAAACCCCCCTTATCTTGCGCGTAAGAGGGGCTGCAATGCCCTGCCGCGGGAAATGCGGCAGGGCCGGGGAGGAAGCTGGAGCCATTTCACCTTGAAATTGTTCTGCCGGCTGCGCCGGCAGAAGCCTCATGCGGGGTTGGCGCACGAAACCTGCGCCGTTAAGCGCGTAGCGGGCATAAAGCTTTGAGGGTGCATGCTCTCAAAGGCAGGACGCCCTAGAGTATTTAACACTTGAAATGCTCGCTTACGGCAGGCAAAAGACTGCCTTCTCGCATTTCGTGCAAGGATTTTCAAGAAAATCCTTGCAGAGCAGTGAACTCATTTCATTCGTTAACTGCTCTAGAGCAATTTCACTTTGAAATTGCTCTGGCGGCTGCGTGAGCAGTCGCCCGCCGCAAAGATGCAAGCGCAATTTACTTGCGCGGTTAAGCATCGAAGCGAGCGTGTCTTAAACTTTGAGAATGTACATTCTCAAAGTTAATCTGCTCTAGAACGAGTAGTGAAAGTTGAGGCCGACCTTGAACACGTTGGGATTATCGGGACGCTGCGCCCATTCGCGCCCGTATTTTACCCCGTCGGGGGCGGTATAGCTCCAGGTATCCTTGTCGAAATCCACATAAAGATACGATGCTTCAACAACAAGCTTGAGATTTTCGTAAATCTTGTATTCGGTATTCCAGTCCACTTCCATGGCCCAGTCATTGGTGGTCAGGTAGGAACCGATGGCCCCGGCCGGCGAGATGCCGTTGATGTTTTCTTTTAACAGATATTGTGATTCCGCGATCTTTTTGGGCATATTTGCGGAGTTGGTTCCCCGCATGTAGAGCACTTTAATGTGGCTTGTAAGGTCTTCCATCAGGGGGATTTCGCGCAATTGCAGCGCAAGGCCCCAGAGGCCAAGGGGCTGGTAGGCGAAAATGCCGTCATACGCGCCTGAAGCCGTGGTTCCCTTGAAGCCGGTGTGCGTGTACTCCCAGTTGCCCGACATGGCAGGCATGCGTTCCGAACCGTTGTTGAGGTTGTCGTCGTCGCCGGAACTGTACCAGGCAAAGATGCCGGGCGTACCCCAGTCAAGCCTGTATTCGGCAAGCATGCTTGCAAACCAGCCGCTGCGGTTATAGCGGTCGGCATCAAGAGGCCCGTGCTTGCCCAGTTTTTTGACCTTGCCGTTATCCTTGGTATAGGTCTCGTCGCGGTACATGCCGTTACCTTGCTTGTTGCCGTACATAAAGTCAAATTTCAGAATGAAGGGGTCGAAACGGTTGAGGTTTGCGGAAAGCCCGCCCCACCATGTGTACGTTTCGCCGCCGCCGTATTCGAGCAGCATGGGAGCCTTGCCCGTGCCTGTGTAAACGCCCATGCCTTCCTGAAGTTTTTTACGTGAGGTTTTGATAAAATTTTCGCTGTAATCCTTGTTGGGGTTGCGGCCGATGCCGTCGCCCATGGCGGCAAGGCCCACCCAGGGGGTCACGTTGAAACCGTCAAAACGCACGGGAAAAAGCAGGGCGAAAAAGTCGAGCGCATCGTTGTCGGGATGATCCGGATCATAGGCGGTGCCGTTATAGTATGACGGCGTTGTTTCAAGGGGGCTGTCGTTCAGCAGGCGTGCCCACATGGCCGTGACGGAAAAGTTTTCGTTGACGCGCGAAGAGGCCACAATGCCCGCGGCATCGTCATCCAGCACAAAGTTGCCGCTGGAGGCGAACAGGGGCAGCTTCATGCCCTGAATACCCATGCGCACCTTGATATCGCTACTGGGAACCTGCCAGTCAAGAAAGGCGCGCTTGAGCTTGATGAGGGTGCCGTCGGCTCCCAGGGCGCCGCCCATGGCACGGTTGTTTTTTTCTGCCTGCCCGTAGTAGATATCACCGATTTCAATGCCCACCGTGCCGGAAAGGGATTTGGACGCCTTGGCCTCAAGGTAAAGGCGCAGTCGTTCGCCGGCGGAAAAATCGTCTCCGGTGCTGCCTCCTGCGCGGCTGTTTACAAAGGCGCTGTTGGTCGCCACTTCGTAGGAAAAACTCCAGTAGCCCCTGATTTTGAAGTCAATGGCGCTGGCGGCGCTTACCCCTCCAAGCGTAAGTGCGGCAGCCAGAATCAATGTAGACAGCTTTTTCATCGGTATTCTCCATGCAATGACGCGGATGTGGTTTATCCAGTGTCAGGTTTGTCTCCCTGCCAGGCAGCAGATTGACCCTGTTCAGTCGCTTTGCGCTTTTTGGTGTCTTGCACGGAGCCTACAATATTTCAGCCAAGGCATGTAAATCAGAATTGCCAATGGGGAAGATAATGAAACGTTATCCATAAAATTTACCGGGACAAAACAGGCTGCTTTGACGTTGCGGCAGAGGCGCGGCATGGAGGCACAGTTGACAATCTCGTGCATCTGCATGAGCATTTGCGGACACTGAGCATTTTTTAACAAGGCCGGTTGATACCCGCATGAATATTGATCATTTGAAAACATTTCATAAAATTGCCGAAACCGGTAATTTTACCCAGGCCGCGCGCGACCTTTTTCTTACACAGCCCGCAGTGAGCATGCAGGTGCAGAGCCTTGAGAACAGCCTGGGCGTACCGCTGTTCGACCGTTCGCGGCGCAAGGTGAACCTTACAAGCGAGGGGCGTGTGCTCTATGAGTACACCCAGCGCATATTCAGTCTTGTCAATCAGATGCAGGACGAATTCCAGAGCCTCAGCCAGCTTGATACCGGCCGCCTCGTGCTCGGCGCTTCCGCCATCATGAGCGCCTATTACCTGCCCAGTTATATGGTGCTTTTTCATCAGCGTCATCCCGGCGTCACTCTGGATCTGGCTGTACACAATTCGCACGTCATTGCCGAAAAAGTGTATCGGGGAGAGCTGGAGATCGGTTTTTGCGGCTCATCGCCGTCGCATCCCAATCTTCGCGCGCATTTTCTGCACCGTGAGCCGCTTATTGTGGTTGCGGGGCGCAAGTCCGCCCTGGCGCAAAAGGACGGCCCGGTCTGTGCCGACGATCTGCTGGCGCACCCCTTTATCCTGCGGGAGCAGGGGACCCGCGTGACCAACAAGGTGCAGGAATGGTTTAAAACACATGCCGGTCGTCCCGAACGGCCGGCATTCATGACCGTGGATAATATGGAGGTTGCCAAGCAACTGGTGATCAACGGACTGGGGGTTACGGCCCTGCCGCGGTACGCGGCCGCCCTGGAACTGGCTGCGGGACAGCTGACGCAGTTGCGGCTGGAATCTTTTGACCTGCATGTGAACTATTCGCTGGTCTATATGGAAGGGCAGCGCCTGAGCCGTACGATAACGCATTTTCTGGCGCTGCTTTTTGAGCTTGGCGTACCTTTGCCCGAAGAAATTCTGTCGCGCCTGCCGTAGGACTGTCCGCCGTCTGCCTGCACCGGTCCAGCCGCGCCCGGCGGTGCGCCCGGCAGTGGGCACGAGTCAGACTGCTTTTTGCCGATACATTGCATTGAAAGCGCCCCGAACGGGGCGCTTTTTTACAGGCAACGGCTGATGCCTGCGCAGGGGGGGGGGACAATGGACAGTAAAACGTTGTCGGCTCGTTGTTTCCTAGAGCATTTAACACTTGAAATACTCACTTACGGCAGGCAAAAGCCTGCCTGCTCGCATTTCATGGCAAGGATTTTCCTGAAAATCCTTGCAGAGCAGTGAACTCATTTCATTCGTAAACTGCTCTAGCCGTCTCGGGCATAGGCCAGGGGCGGTTTCAAGAGTTACTTGCCCTAGTCGCTGATGTTGCGGGCCTGCGGAGAAAAATACACGCGGGGATTGCCGTCGGGGTCAAGGGCGGGTTTGTCGGCCTCGGTAATGACGGAGCGCTCAAACTGCAGGGCGGCATCACCGATGAGGCGGACGGCTTCGGTGCGGTCCAGCATGCCGTTGCTGCTCAGGTAGGGCTTTCCGTTCTTGTCCTTGCCCTTGTACGAGGTGAACCATGTCTGGAGTATGCTTGTCACGCCGGGAAACTGCTCGTCCAACTGCTTGACGCCACGTACTTTTTCAAAAGGCGAACCCACGGCGGCCATGACGATCTTGTTGTCTTCCTCGCCGCTGTCGTTGAGGGTCAGCACGCCCAGGGGCCGCGCTTTCAGGATGCTGCCCCTGGGTACGGCATCGCCAAGAACGATGACGTCAAGCGGGTCGCCGTCGCCGCCCAGTTCTTTGGCGAGAACGGTGCGCGGCACAAAACCGTAGTTGCCGGGGTAGGGCAGGTACTGCACGTAGCGGGGCTGGCCGTTTTTCTGCTCAAGAACCAGAAGGCCGGTGGTATGGTCTACCTCATACTTGGCCGTGGTTCCGGCGGGTATTTCAATGACCACATTGACGGTTCCGTCCGCATTGTGCGTCGGGTAGCCCGTAAGATAGTTTTTTTCTCCCTTGAATACGGCCTGCTGGGCGCGCGCTGCCGTTGTTTCGCCAAAAGACGCCGCAGGCATGGCAAGAAGGCATATGGCAAGAAGGAATATGAGTCTTTTCATTGCATCACGCTCCTGAATGGTAATGAATTTCCTTGGTATATCAAGGAGAACGAGCCTTTTACGCAGGGAGTGTACTATTATGGTACTCGACCGGAATAAAAGGCGAAGTTCGACACAGAGATACCGGGAAAGGCGCTCGTGACGACACTGTCTAGGACGGGTCGTCATTGTAGGCGGCCTTTTCAGGGGCCGGAACGCCCTTGGCGGTTTTGCCCGCCGGTTTGGCAGCCTCAGCGGGCGCTGCGCCGGAAGCTGCCCCGGGGGCAACGGCATCAAGCGAAAGATGCTGGTACTGCGGTATGTCGAAATGGGGAGGCTTGACGCCGGGAACAACCAGAATGTGGGCGTTTTTTTTGCTTTCCGGGTCTTCATAGCGCATATCGGGGCTTTTGCGCAGAGGTTCGCTCACGTAGTCCGGGGCATAGCCCAGCAGGTAGGCCGCTCCCTTGCACCAGGGCTGGCTGCCGGGATCAATGGTCTCCTGCATGAGTACAAAGGCATTGAGCAGTTGTTCCGGCGTGCGGTCAATATTGCGTTTGGAATAGCGGCCGGACTTGTTGTTGACGAGCCAGCACCCGTTTTTACGGTCGTTGATTATTTCGCCGCTGATGCGGCCGGGGCCGCCTGCCGTACCGGACACATGGCCGTAGTTTTCGGTAGTGCCGGCTTTGCGCTGCGACTTGTCCTCGGGGCGGAAAAAGCCGTTGGGGTAGGTGCGCCCGTAAGGATGCGGGGCTTCTTCAATAAGGGCCACGCCGCCTTCGGGGGTGATGACGTAGTTGTAAACGGGCCTTTTGACGTCAAGCACGGCGTGAGCGTCTCTGGTGGCTACCTGAAGGTAGGGATTGAGCAGAACATTGTGCTCCTTGTCGGCCTCGTAGTGCTTGATGTAGGACGGTCTGTTGGCAATGCCGTAAAGGGCGTCAAGGTTGTCGGCGGCCAGGGCTGTTCCCTGTATGAGGCAGAATGCGCCAAGAAGAATCAGAGTTTTTTTCATCGTCTTGCTCCTTGTGGTTAGCTCTTACAGCGGTTGGTCAAGCAGCACGCGCACCTTGGAGCCGAGCCATTTGTGCACGTCCTTCAGGGCCAGCTTTTCTCCCAGCCGGGCGTTGAGAGCCTGCATGAGCTTTTCGCCGGCCTTGTGGGCTTCGGCTTGCTTGCTGAAGTCGCCGTCATACCCAAAGGAAAAATCGTAAACAAAGGGCGCGCCGTCCTGGGTGCGCGACCATGCCTCCATTGATACGGCAAGGGGCTTGTCCAGGCCGGGCAGTTCCATATGCCCCGGGCGGCAGCGCACGGCGTAGGCCACATGGGCCGTCAGCCTGGTGTCGGCGGGCAGGCCCAGCTTGAGCAGTTCCGGCACATAGGCGCCGAAGTCGGCCAGATTCATGTCGCCGAGTTCGCCCCGCGTAAGGCTGAAGTTGGCGGACTTGTCCAGATAGCTGACAAGCTGGCCGTTTTTGCCGATGCCGATATTGTCCTCCACCGTGGTTTTGCTTTTCACGCCTTTTGTTTCCAGCTTGGCGGCGAGGACCTTGGAGAAAGGACCGTTGAGGCTTTTGACAGAGACGCGCAGCGGACTTGCGGGGTAGCCGCGCTGGTAGTTGGTGGTGACGCGGATGAGATAGCCTTTTTTCCACAGGGCCAGGTCCGGCGTGTCAAAGTAGGTTTTGACCGTCGGGGCCAGGGCAAAGGGGTCTTTCTTTTTTTCCGTCATGACAATGTGCAGCGAGTCCGCCACGGCCTTGGTCAGGTTCCAGATTTCCCTGAATGCCTCGGTGACGTCGGCATTCACTTTTTCAGGGGCTACAAGGAATTTGTATTCCCGGCCGGTGACTTCCTTTGTCTGCCCTTTCCACTGTGAAAGATTTTGCTGATACAGGTCCGCGGCGCCTGCCGGAAAGGCGGCCATAAAACCCATCAATAACAGTAAGCCGAGCATCTTGCGCATAAGTGCCTCCGTTGGAGGTTGTCGCGCGCGGGGCGCGCTACCAGAGCCTGCTGTCAAAACCCATGAGGGGCATGACGTACTGCGTCCACAGGACGAGCATGAGCACGCAGGCCACAAGCTGGAACATGCCGAATTTGAACGATTCCCAACTGGTGTACTGGTTTGTGAGGTAACTGATGTTGGCCGGTTTGGAGTTGAAATAGAGCACGTAAACCTGGTTGATAAGAAAAGCCATAGGCAGGCAGAAGCCTATGACGTCCCAGCCGAATTTTTTTGCCACGCTGATGATGATGGGAAAAAGCACGATGGTGCGGGCTGTCTTGCTTTCGCTCACAAGGGTCGTCAGGGCGAAGAGCGATGCCAGCAGGGCGAATACCGCCACCTTGGGCAGGGATGCCGCGTCCCACGTATCCAGCGAATAGTGCATCCACAGGCCCACGATGTCTGTTTTGTCCATAAGGCCGCCCAGCACGTAGGCCCCCCAGCTGAACATGAGCATGTGCCAGGGAATGTCCGCATCATTCCATTTGATGACGCCGATACGGGGCAGTTTGCACACGGCGGGCATGAGCACGGCAATGGCCCCCATAAGCGCGGTGACCTCGGCCCGGATGCCGTGATAGCGGTCAGTACCCCAGAGCAGCAGCACCGTCAGGAAGACTATGCCCGCACGTATTTCAGCCGACGAAACCGGCCCAAGCTTGACAAGTTCCTGCTGCAGGCGTTCGTGGCCCCCGGCCAGCTTGGGTTTGGAATCTTCCTTGCGGATGGGGAACAGCCAGCGGGTGCCTGTGTACCAGGCAAAGGCGCACTGGATGATGGAAAGAGGCAGAAGCGCCATGAGCCAGTCGCTGTAATAGACCTTGTAGCCTGCGTTTTCGAGCAGTTGAGCCGCCAGCAGGTTGGCTGCCGAGCCGGTGATGAAGGCAGAGGCGGAAACGTTGTTTGCCAGCAGGTTTTGCAGCACCATGTTGCGGCCCACGTTATTGCGGTTTTCGCCGCCGGTAGAGCCGTACATGGCTGAAATGACCATAAAGAGCGGAAGAAGCAGGGCGGTTTTTGCCGATGTGGCGCTGATGAACGCGCCAAGAAGCAGATTCAGCGCGATAAAGCAGGCCAGTATGAGCGTGACGTTATTGCCCATGGACAGGACGACATAAAGGCATATCCGCTTGGCAAGGCCCGTGACCACAAGGGCGCTGGCCATGATAAAGCTCGCGATGTTGAGAATCATCACGGGTTCGCCCAGCATGGCAAAGGCCGGGCGCATCTTCATGACGCCGGTTAGTATGGTTGCTACAATAATAAGAAACGAAGTCAGATAATTGGGTATGGCTTCGGAAAGCCAGAGAACAAGAGAAGAAACAAAAATGCCCAGCGCCGCATAGCAATGTTCGGGCGGAACTTTTGTCTGTTCTTCAAATACGCCGATGGGACCGCACCATTGCAGGTAAAAATAAAGAAAGGAAATGATGCCCAGTGGAACGCCCGCAAACTTGATGCGGTTCATCCATGCGCCGCCCTTGAGCTCCGGGAGCTTTTCAAGGGAGTAATTGCTGATGTCCAAGGGGTCAAATGCCTTGGTGCTTGCTGCTTGCGACACGCTGCCTCCTTGATCTGCGGCCTTCCCAAAGGCCACGGGAGAGACGGGCCTTTGGGAAGGTGCTGAAGCACCGCCGGGGAGTGAGAAAACGGCGGCTGCTCCAGCAGATTACTCCATACCTACGACACGGCGTGCGGCCTTGAGATAGTTGGTATTGGGAAGATCAGCGATGCCCAGACCCTCCACCGACTTTTTCATGCCCGCGTAATTTTCGCTTTCGCAGCAGGCCGATTCGAGCAGCGCGCCGTTGAACCATACTTGGGCGTACTCGCAGATAATGCCGTCGACCGTGAAGCCGTAGCGCATTTTTTCTACGCTTACGGCGGCCATGTCCGGATGCTTGCGCACCATTTCGATAAATTCTTCAATGCCGTACTGCTCTTTGGCAAGGGGCATGTCTACCTTGAGGTGAGAGAGAATCACCGCCAGGTCGGATTTGGAGACGGGAAACTGAAATTTGCCGCGTGGCTGAAAAATTTCGTATCCTTCAGGAGTTTCGCCCACCTTGGTCTTGATATCCAGCAGGCCGTCGCGCACCTTGACGTTGGCTTCGGTGGTGTGCGCCGAAAGAAAATATGTTTCGGCAGGCATTTTGCGGGCCTTGAAAAGTACCGCGCCGCAGTCCCACATCTTTTTTTTGACCGTGTCGAGGATGCCGTGCCCGAAAACGCGAAATTCGGCGCGCGGAACGATCTTTTCGGCTTCAGCCGCGGTGGTGGATACGTTTTTAGCAAAGACGTCAGCCATGAAAGTGCTCCTTTCTACCAGCGGGTAAAGGGATGTTTGATGAGATTGGAATTGAAGTAGCGGGGATCGCCTGTTACTTCTTCACCTATCCAGTCGGGTTTGCCGAACTGCTGGTCTTCGCTGGTCAGCTCGATTTCAGCCACGATAAGCCCCTGGTTGTCACCGAAGAACTCGTCAATTTCCCAGGTAAATTCACCTTGTCTGATTTTGTAGCGCTTTTTTTCGATCAGCGGCTTTTCGGCCAGGTCGTCCAGAAGAGCGTTGCAGTCAGCAAAGGGAATTTCATACTCATACTCAGCCCTGGTGGCGCCCACCGTGATGCCCTTGATGGTCAGAAACGCCTTGTCGCCCACGGTGCGCACGCGCACGGTGCGCTCCTTGGCGCTGTTGAGGTAGCCCTGGCGGTACATGGTACCCTCGGCCAGAGCGCGCCATGCTTCTCCCTTTATGAGGAACTTGCGTTCAATTTCTTTAGCCACTGTCATTCTCCTTGGATTTCATGAAAACGTCCCGTTGACGTTTGTGCTAACGTATCGCTGACGGGTAAAAGTTAAAAATCAGAAGTGTCTGCATTGTCCATAAGCTATACTTATGGATCATGCGATGACGGCGCTTCGGTATAAGATGCGCTTATGTATTGCATCCGCCGATTTTATTGTACAAAAGCGTGCTGCGTGTGGCATGGTTGCGCCAAATAATTTCAGTAGCCGCAAGGAGTTCCTATGTACAGACTGACCGCTCTGCTGGTAATGGGGCTTTTGTTTTCCGCATCTATGGCGTCGGCTGCCGGGCCGGGCCATTATGAAAAAAATGTGGCGGCCTGGAAGCCCCACGGGGCCGTGAACGGCCTTGAGTACAAAATGGCCCTGAACCCGGCGCTGTTCAATACGGACAAAGCCAAGGCATCGTTCAAAAAACTCTGGGAGGCCCTGTCTGCCGCATCCGCAAAAAACGGTTTCGTGCTGACACGGTCAGAGAAGGACAAGCTGCGCCTGCGCGCAAGAAGCTATTATGACACGGAAAATCTCGCCCTGCGCGATGCGGGCTTTGTGGTGCGGATCACCACCAACTACAAGAAAGACGGCAGCGCCAAGGACGGCAGAAGGCTGACCGTAAAAACATCCGGCAAAGACCCCGCCTTTATCCTGGGTACGCCGCTGAGCCCTGTGGGCGTCAAGGGCGAGATTGCCGCTGAAGATCACCCGTATCTTGACACCCAGGGCAATATGGGCAGCCGTTTGGAAAAAAGTGTGAACATACGCGGCGAGGAACACACCTTCGGCGATCTCGACCGCCCGCAGTTGCATCAGTTTTCGCGTTTTGTGCCTGCACTGGCCAAGAGCGGCCTTGCCCCTGAAACGCCTCTCAAGCCCGTAACGGTCTGCACCTATTCCGCCAAGATGGGTTTCGTGGATCTGGCCGGCGTTGAGGCAGAGATAACCTTTGAGGCGTGGACGCCGCGCTGGGGCGGAGAGCCCATCGCGCTGGAAGTTTCTGTGGGCATTGAAGATCAGGATTACTATACCATTCCCAAGGTTGTGGCCGCCGGGGACGAGTTTTACCGCAAGGTGCTCGTGCAGGGGCTTGCCCACATGAAGCTGCCTGATGGCGGCCAGTTCGGTGGTTCCAAACTCAAGATGCTGCGGGATATGCAATAGCGTTTGCGGGAAAGGCATGCATCAGGACCAATGTAAAAAGCGGGGTGAACCCCGCTTTTTACATTGTGGCACATGGCCTGGCGTCATTTTTTGTCAGCACCCAGGGCCGCTGCCTGCACGGCTTTGGCGTGTCGTGTCCACGGCCGCAGCGTGCCGGAGTTTTCCGGCAGTGTGCCGTCCGTTGTCTTCTGGTTGCCGATCAGCCGCTGTTAGCCGGGCGTTCCCTGCGCGGCGGAGAGTTTGCCGCTTGCCTTCAGCAGTTCCACCAGAAGGCCCAGGGCCTGCTTGCCTTCGTCGCTTCGCAGCGCTCCGGCCACGCCGAATATGCCTGTGGGCTTGACATTGGACGTATCAATCTCGCTCATGAGGTCCATAAGCGTGTTTATCTTGCTTTGCAGCCTGGGATCGGCAAGACGTTGCAGCAGACCTATGGCAAAGGTGAGGCCCTCTCCGGTCTTTGCAATGTCTTCGGGACTCAGGGCGTCCAGCATGGTTCCGCCTGCGTTCTTGAGGGCGGAAGCTTTGGCGAACACGCCGTCCTGTTCCCATTTGCCCATCTTTTCAACGATATGGGGAAATGTCGGGCCGAGGGCCGGGTGGAGAACGTGCCACAGATCGGTGGCGTTTTCCAACTGGTCAAGCAGCCACGTGATTCTGGGGACGGTGAGCAGTCCCTTTCTGACCAGATCCAGGATGTCGTCGAGGGTAACTCTGCCGTTAAGGGATTCCATCTCTTCGACGGCAAGGCGAAACGCATGGTTGCCGATGGGCGTCAACTGCTCGATCAGCATTTTACTGTTTTCTTTGGCCGCTTGAAGGTCCGTGAGCTTTTCTTCAATGGCATCAAGCCGTTCGAGAATTTTTTCTTCAGGTGTCATAGCGTCCCCCAGCCTACTTGTTTCTCAGCAAGGAGGTGTCTTTGCCTGCAAGATACATGTTTGGCTCAAACGGCAACTCATGTCCCTTGAGCATGAGATTGTAATACACCCACTTGAACATGAGCTTGCCCCAATAGTTTATATGACTCTCACCCAGCAGCTCAAAGGGGCCGACGCCGGGCAGCGGAAACATGCCGGGCAGCGGCTCGATGGCGTAGCTGAAGTCAATAAGCGACGCTTTTTCAAAGCCCGTAACAATAAAGCAGTTGGTGTGGCCGTCAAACTTGTAGTAATTGTCCGTGCCTTCAATGTCGGACATCATGTTCTGGGCAATGACGTCCACTTCAAAGTGGGCTACAGAACCTGCCTTGGATGCCGGAACGTTGGTGGCATCGCCGATGATGTACATATTTTCAAATTTCTTTGCCCGCAACAGTTCCTTGTCCGTATCGACGTAGCCTGTCACGTCGGAAATTTCGGATTCAATAAGGAACTGCTGCCCCAGGTTGGGGGGAATGGTCACCAGCAGGTCGTAGTTGATCTCGTCGCCGGTTACCGAGGTAATGACGGAGCGGTCGGCTTCAACGCTGTCCACACTCCAGTTTGTGGTAACCTTGATGCCCTTTTTTTCGCAAAGCGCACCAAGAATGTTGTTTGCCACAGGCTTGGTAAACGCGCCCGTAAGGGGAGTGACAAGCTCAATTTCCACATGGTCGCGCACACCCATCTTTTGCAGATACCAGTCGGCCATGTACACAAATTCCAGCGGGGCCACAGGACACTTGATGGGCGTTTCGCAAATGTGAAGAACCAGTCTTCCTTTTTTGAAATGCTTCATCTTGCCATAAAGGGCTTCCGCACCGTCGTGGGTGTAGAAGTTGTGGATTTTTCCGCCCCAGTCATCCAGAAGGCCGGGCACTTCATCGGGGGCGATTCTTGCGCCCGATGCAATGATGATCCAGTCATAGGTGTGCGTGCTGTTTTTGCACTCGACTTTACGCGCAATGGGATCAACGGCGTTGATCGTGTCTATGACAAAATTGACGCCACGGGCGATAAAGTCTTTTTTGGGGCGAACGCAGCCCTGCGGCGTGTCTACTCCAAAGGGAACCAGCAGCCAGCCCGGCTGGTAGTGATGCACGGGGTCTCTATCTATAAGAGTGATTTCCCACTCACGTTCGCTTAACAGTTTTCTCATTTTTGTGGCTATCATGGTTCCACCAGCGCCAGCACCAAGAATAAGCAATTTTTTCATCTAGTTGACTCCAATTGAGAGATAGAGCGTTTTGCCTTTGACGGTCTGCACCCACTACGTTAAGCAGATATTTATGCGGCTGATATCCTAGTTGTGGGGTATTATTTCCGTCCTAGCATAAAAAAATCGAATATGCACCATATAAACCAATAAAACTGGGTGAGTATGCTTTAATTAATACTAAATTAGTGTGTTTATATGGGATGGAGGAGTGTTGGCGGTCGCAAAATGGCCGCAAAAGCAAAAGCGGTCACCTGCATAACTACAGATAACCGCTTGAAAATCTCTGGTCGGAGCGACTGGATTCGAACCAGCGACCCCCTGCTCCCAAAGCAGGTGCGCTACCAAGCTGCGCCACGCTCCGCAGGAATGCGCCGTGGCAAATATCGGCGCATGATCGTTGGTCCGAGGGAGCAAGCAGTGTTGCCCGCGCATCGGGCCGGACAGGTTCCGGCGTACCCGCGATCTTTGTAAAAAAAATGCCCTTTCCAAAAAACAGGTTTTGCACAGGGACACTGCGCTGACGGTTTAACCATTTTGCTGTGGCCCATGTCAAGCCCTGCTGTTGCGTGTCTGGGGGCTTACGGGGGCAGTCCGGGGTTGTGCAGGCCGTTTGCCGTACCCTGTTAGAGTGCTTTCAACGTGAAACTGCTCTGGCGGCTGTGCCGGTTTATTGGGGTTGAAGCTCAGAAGGAAAAGAAGAAACGTCCGCAGGGCTAACCTCGCGGACGTTTCCAAAAAAAGAAAATTTGTGGGGCGAAAGATGGGACTTGAACCCACGGCCACCTGGGCCACAACCAGGTGCTCTACCTACTGAGCTACTTCCGCCACAGAAAAATTCTTATAGACAGGATAAATCATTTTGGCAAGCTTTTTTTGCATTGCCGCAGCTCTGGATTTTATCTAGAAAAAAAACTACACTGCGCCAACCGTCGCAGGGGCGGCCTGCGGCCATCTTTTCGACCGCTGCCGCGGCAGGTCTGCCATCCCGCCCGCTACCTGCGCATGGCTGATTTTCGCCCGTCTTGGGTTGGCCCGGTGACCGGGCCGGATTTTTGCGGCCACACGCATAAAAAATATTCCGGGGATATATAATGGATAAATTGGTCATTGAAGGCGGTGTGCCGCTTACGGGCAGTATTGAAGTAAGTGGCTCCAAAAATGCGGCCCTGCCGATTCTTTTTGCCGCCATCCTGCCCGACCAGCCGGTTACCATTACCAATGTTCCTGACCTTCGCGATATTCACACCACCCTCAATCTGCTCAGGGTGCTTGGCTGCGACTGCGAGTATGAAAACGGGCAGGTGCGCGTTGTTCCCGGCAGCCTGTTGCCCGAGGCCCCGTACGACCTTGTGCGCACCATGCGGGCATCGGTTCTCTGTCTGGGGCCGCTGCTTGCCCGCATAGGCCAGGCCCG
>NZ_JBAIYW010000201.1:0-18519 GCF_036763055.1 Desulfovibrio sp. 1214_IL3152
CCGGACCTGCCAAAAAAAGCGGTCTGGGTGGCCTCGTAGCTTCGGCATTGCGCAAAAAAGCGGCCCCGCCCCTGCCGGGACTTGACCTGTTGGCCCCTCCGCCCGCAAAAACCGGCGGGCCAAGCAGCGAAGACATCCAGGCCAGAGGCCAGGCCCTCATGGCGTGCCTCAATGATTTTGACATCCAAAGCGAACTTGTGCGCATCACTCCCGGTCCCGTGGTCACCATGTACGAGGTGCGCCCGGCTCCCGGCATTCGCGTCAGCCGCATTGCCAACCTGAGCGACGACCTTGCCCTTGCGCTCAAGGCTGTTGCCATACGCATTCAGGCGCCCATTCCCGGCTCCGATACGGTTGGGATCGAAATTCCCAACGAACAGCGGGAAACTGTCAATTTTCGCGAATTGGCCGCTTCCGAAGCGTTTCGCAACGGCTGCGGTCCGCTGACCATGATCCTCGGCAAGGATATTGCAGGCAAGCCTTTTATGGCGGATCTGGCCCGCATGCCGCACCTTCTCGTGGCCGGGGCCACGGGCGCGGGCAAGAGCGTGTGCCTGAACGGCATCCTTGTGAGCCTGCTTTACCGCACCCAGCCGCAGGACATGCAACTGCTGCTCATAGACCCCAAGCGCATTGAAATGGCTGTGTATGCCGATGCTCCACATCTGGTGCACCCCGTGGTCACGGAAATGAATGAGGCCAAAAACGCTCTGGATTGGGCCGTTCATGAAATGGATCGGCGTTATGCCGCCATGGCCCGCCTGGGCGTGCGCAATGTCTCCGGCTTTAACCAGAAGCTGGCTGCGTATAAAGATGGCTTGCCGCCGGACTTTTCTGATCTGGAACCATTGCCCTATCTCGTTGTTGTCATTGATGAACTTGCCGACCTTATGATGACCGCCGCCCGTGAGGTCGAAACAAGCATCGTGCGCCTGGCGCAGTTGGCCCGCGCTGCCGGGATCCATATGATTCTGGCAACACAACGCCCCAGCGTGGACGTTGTTACCGGCCTTATTAAGGCAAACTTTCCCTGCCGCATTTCATTTCAGGTCACTTCCAAGCATGATTCGCGCACCATTCTTGATCAGGTTGGCGCAGAGCATCTGCTTGGCCGGGGCGACATGCTGTTCAAGCCCAGCGGGGGAAGACTGCAGCGCCTGCACGGCCCGTTCCTGAGCGATGAGGAAGTGCAGAACGTGGTGAACCACTGGAAGCGCCAGCTAAGCCCATCCTACAAGGTTGATTTTGCCCAGTGGGGGATTGATGCCGCCGTGGGCGGCAACGGCAGCGGGGGCGGAGATGCCGCCCAGGACCCCCTGTATGGCGAGGTGCAGGCATTTGTAAGTGAACAGGGCAGGGCATCTATTTCTCTTGTGCAGCGCCGCTTCAAAATAGGTTTCAACCGTGCGGCGCGTCTGGTTGAACAGTTGGAACATGACGGCATCATTGGCCCGGCCGACGGCAGCAAGCCCCGCGCGGTGGTCAAATAGGCCGAAGCAAATTCTTTTGGCGTTATCACCCAAGTCCGAGGCCCTGAGGGCCGTGGAGGTTATATGCGTATGCTGCGCGCGGCTGTAGCCGCAATGGCCCTGTGTCTCTTCATGGCTTCGTTTGCGACAGCACAGAGCCCTGATATGGCTTCGGCCATCCAGGCGCGCTATGAAAAGCTTGGGGCCTTTGCTGCAGACTTTGACCAGACCCTCACCCATAAAGAAAGTGGCGCTGTAGAAAAAAGGCAGGGAAAACTGCTCTTTAAAAAACCTCTGCTTATCCGTTGGCAAACCGTGGCTCCGCACGAAGAAACGCTTGTAGTGACGGCAAAAGAAATCTGGAACTATATTCCGGACGAAGAAATAGCCTATCGCTACCCGCCAAGCCTGGTTCAGGATTCGCGCAGCATTATTCAGGTTATCACCGGCCAGGCCGCGCTGACCAAAGATTTTGACGTTAAGCCCGAAGGGCGGGAAGACGGCCTCGCCAAGCTGCGTCTTTTTCCCAAGGAACCGGCGCCGCAAATGGTGGAAGCCATCATATGGGTGGAGCCGGACACCGGGTATATCCGCCGGGCCAGCATTCTGGATTTTTACGGCAACAGCAACGAAGTGCGCTTTACCCGTTTTTCGCCGGATGTGAGCATCAAGGCTTCGGAATTCAGCTTTACCCCCCCCAAGGGTGTGGAAGTTGAAGACCGTATTGACAGTGCCGTCCCCGAAAAAGAATTGTTCAGGTAGCGCCGGAATAGTCGGCAACCCAAAAACTGATCAAGCCGTGACGTAAAAGCGCCACGGCTTTTCTTCTCTCAATTTTCGAGCCATGCGCTCCATAAAACCATAAACATAAAGAATTTCACGCAGTAATAAGGCATATGAATAAATATTTTTACTGCCTAAAATATTTGACAAATATGCGCCAGAGCCGATGACGTGTCATTGTTTTCTGCAAGCGCATAACGTATTATATCCAACTTGAGCAATAAGCCCAGCTTTAAGGAGCAGGAAAAATGACCGAGGAAAAATTCGCGACCTCCATGCAGGAGGAAGGCGTTGAAGATTTTGCCGCCATGCTGGCGGCCCATGAAACTTCCGGACATCGCCTTCAGGCGGGCCAGAAGGTCACCGGCACAGTTATCGCCATCACTGGCGACAGCGTATTTGTCGATGTGGGCATCAAGGTTGATGGCATCATGGAACGCAAGGACATTCTTGACGCCGAGGGCAATGAAACCACAGCCCCGGGCCAGCCTGTAGAAGCGTGGGTTATCGGCGTTTCCGCGCAGGAAATCCGCCTTTCCCGCTCCATGAGCGGCAGTGGTGTGGCCGCTCTTGAGGAAGCCCGCGATGCGGCTCTGCCCGTAGACGGACGCATTGTCGGTTCCTGCAAAGGTGGGTATACTGTTGAAGTTCTGGGAAAAACCGCATTCTGTCCAGGCAGCCAGATTGGGCTTGCCTCTGCCGAAGATGCCGAATCCCTCACAGGCCGCACTCTGCAATTTCTTGTTATCAGGGTAGAAAACAGGGGACGCAATATTGTTGTTTCGCGCCGGGCGCTGCTTGACCGTGAACGGCAGGAACAACTTGAAGTTTTACTTGAAAAACTTGCCGTGGGTGATACAGTTGAAGGCAAAGTATCCCGTTTTGCCCCCTTTGGCGCATTTATAGAACTGGATACAGCCGTAGAAGGCATGATACATCTTTCCGAACTGTCCTGGTCGCGCGTGGGCGCGCCTGATGAAGCCGTTTCCCTTGGCGACACCGTGCGGGCCAAGGTGCTTTCCATCAGCAAGAACGACAAGGGACAGGTTCGCATCGCTCTTTCCCGCAAGCAGGCCGAAGGCGACCCATGGCAGGATATAGCCCAACGCCTTGAAAACGGTGCTGTGGTGCAGGGCAAGGTTGTGCGCCTGGCGCCTTTTGGCGCTTTTGTGGAAATTCTGCCCGGCATCGAGGGGCTTGCGCATATTTCTGAACTGTCGTGGACTAAACGTGTCAACAAGCCTGAAGAAATTCTTCAGGTTGGGGATAACGTAATGGTAAAAATCAAAGAAATTAATGGCGATTCCCGTCGTATTTCTTTGAGCCTGCGCGATGCCGAAGGTGACCCCTGGCAGGATGCCGCACAGCAGTTCGCACCGGGAAGCACTGTTCAGGGAACAGTGGAAGGGCGCAGCCCGTACGGCCTTTTTATTACGCTTGCTCCCGGCATCACCGGGCTGTTACCCGCAGGCGTTATGAAGAACGACAAAAACGCAGGTCGGTACAGCAAATTGGACAAGGGCGACAGCGTGACCCTTGTAGTACAAAATCTGGATACCGCCGCCCGGCGTATCAGTCTTGCGCCTGAAGGGGCAGAGGCTTCATTTTCCGCAGATGACAAGGCGTGGAAACAGCACGCCGACAAGGCCAATGGTTCTGCAAACACAGGAATGAACACTTTGGCGCAAGCTTTGCATAAAGCAATGCAAAACAAGTAACCAGGAGTTTTTCCATGTTTATAAAAAAATGCCTTTCGGGCCTGCTTGCAGTAACGTTTGTCGTTGCCGCGCAGTTCGCCCAGGCAGGAAACCTGCCGGATTTCAGCGAGCTGGCAGCCAAAAGCGGCCCCGCTGTCGTCAATATCAATACTGAAAAGATGGCCGCCGCTGGTGGTTCCGAAGAATTTTTTGGCGAGATGTTCCGCAATATGCCCCCCGGCTTTGAAAAATTTTTTGACCAGTTCGGCGGTAAACGGGACGGCAAGCGCCCCCAGTCCAGACAGAAATCTCTCGGCTCCGGCTTTCTGGTGTCTGCGGATGGCTTTATCGTCACCAATAATCACGTGGTGGCCGATGCTGACGTTATCCGTGTGACGCTGGACCAGGAAAACGGCAAAAGCGAAACTTTCACGGCAACACTTGTGGGGGCGGATGAAGAAACCGACCTGGCCCTGCTGAAAGTGGACACCCAAAAGAATCTGCCTTTCCTGGTTTTTGGCAATTCCGATGATCTCAAAGTGGGCGAGTGGCTGCTGGCTATCGGCAATCCCTTTGGTCTTGACCACACGGTGACTGCGGGCATTCTGTCGGCCAAAAACCGCAACATTCATGCCGGTCCCTTTGACAACTTTCTTCAGACCGACGCTTCCATCAATCCCGGCAACAGCGGCGGGCCGCTGCTGAACATGCAGGGACAGGTGGTGGGCATCAATACGGCCATCATCGCCAGCGGGCAGGGCATTGGCTTTGCCATCCCCAGCAACATGGCCGCCAAGATCATTGATCAGATCAAAAGCGGCAAAAAAGTCACCCGTGGCTGGATTGGCGTTACGATTCAGGATGTTGAGGAAAATACCGCAAAAGCTCTCGGCATGAAGGACGCCAAGGGCGCGCTGGTGGGCAGCGTTATGGAAAATGAACCTGCCGGCAAGGGCGGAATGAAAGACGGCGATATCATCCTTGCCGTCGACGGAAAAGACATTGACGACGCATCGGCCCTGCTGCGCGCCATTGCCGAGAAAAACCCCGGCAGCAAGGCTGTTATCAAGGTGTGGCGTGATGGCAAGGTGCTTGACCTTACGGTCACCCTGGGCGAGCGTCAGTCAACCTCCCAGGCATCTTCCGGAAAGAGCGGCCCCAAACAAAACGAAGGGCTTCTTGGCATTGCTGTTCGTCCTCTCAACGAAACTGAACGCCGGGACATGAAGGTTGATAAAAACGAAGGACTGCTCATTGTGGATGTGACTCCCGGCAAGCCTGCGGCCGAAGCGGACTTGCGCCCCGGGGACATCATCCTCAAGGCAAACCTCAAGCCTGTGAATACGTCAGAGGCATTGTCAAAAATTGTCAATGAAGAGGGTGCGAAGCGTGGAGCCATCATGCTGCAGATTTCGCGCCGCGGCGACGTATATTTCCGCACAGTTCCTTTGGGAAAATAAGGTGCGCCGTTAACTGCGACAAAATGAAAACTGCAAGGGCTGCTCCGCTGGGGCAGCCCTTTTTCTATATTTTAAAAGACAATTTGGTCTGAAGTGCGGCCCTGCAGGCGTGACAATCCATAATATCCTATGATAATTAACGCGACAATGGAGGTACATCATGCCTGTTGTTCATGCCCGGGCCGGACAATTGCCCCTGCCTGAAGATCTCGAAAATATCCCGGCGCTTGTGAGCGCCTATTTCACAGAGTACCCCAATCCTGCGGTTCCGGCTCAGCGAGTGACCTTCGGCACTTCCGGACACAGGGGCTCTTCGCTGCTTCATACTTTTAATGAAGAACACATTTACGCCATTACGCAGGCAGTGTGCGACTATCGAAAAGCCAACAACATTGATGGCCCTCTTTTTCTCGGCGGCGATACACACGCTCTGTCCGAGGCGGCCTTTCGTTCTGCCCTTGAGGTTTTGACAGCCAACGACGTGCATGTGCGCATAGCGCCCAGGGGCGTCTATACGGCCACCCCCGCAGTCTCACATGCCATACTGAAATGGAACGCAGGCCGTTCCAGCGGCTTGGCAGACGGCATAGTTATCACCCCCTCGCATAATCCTCCCCGTGACGGCGGATTTAAGTATAACCCCCCGCACGGCGGCCCGGCAGAAACTGATGTTACCGACGTCATAGAAAAAAGAGCCAACGTCTATCTTGAAAACGGCAATCGCGGAGTGCATCTGACGCACTTGCGGGCGGCCCTGTCTTCTTCACTGGTTGAAGAATACGATTTTATCCGCAGCTACGTGGATGATTTGCCAAAAGTTCTGGATGTAAAGGCCATCGCCGCTTCAGGCTTGCGCCTCGGTGTCGATCCGCTTGGCGGGGCAAGCCTGCAAATGTGGGAGCCTATTGCTGACGCCTACGGAATTGAAATTACAGTGGTCAATAAAACAGTAGATCCCACATTCCGTTTTGTGCCTTTTGATAAGGACGGAAAAATCCGTATGGATTGTTCCTCGCCCTATGCCATGAACGGCCTTCTTGAAATGCGCAGCCGCTTTGATCTGGCAGTGGCCTGTGATCCCGATTCAGATCGTCACGGCATCGTCACCGATCAGGAACTGATGAATCCCAATCATTTTCTGTCCGTGGCCGCATGGTATCTGTTCCGAACACGCCGTTCGTGGTCCTCTGCCAGCGGCATTGGAAAAACCCTGGTGACCAGCGCCCTTCTGGACAGGGTGGGGCAAGAGGCAAATCGTCCGGTGGTCGAAGTGCCTGTGGGGTTCAAATGGTTTGTGCCGTATCTTCTTAACGGCCGTTGCGGCATGGGCTGCGAAGAAAGCGCCGGGGCCTCGTTCCTGTGCTTTGACGGCAGCCCCTGGAGCACCGATAAGGATGGCCCCCTCATGTGCCTGCTGGCAGCGGAAATGCTGGCAGTGGAGCAGTCATCCCCCACAGATCTGTATAACAAGCTCACAGAACGCCTTGGCCGCCCGGTCTACCAGCGGCTTGATGCCCCGGCAGACGATCAGGTGCGCGCAAAACTCAAGGCGCTGACTCCGGAAAGTGCAGATATAACCAGCCTTGGTGGTTCGCCTGTTACGGAAATCATTACTCGAGCGCCTGGCAACGATGCTCCGGTTGGAGGCATTAAAATATCCAGTGCTGATGGCTGGTTTGCCGTTCGCCCCTCGGGTACAGAGCCCATTTGCAAAGTTTATACGGAAAGCTTCAAGGGAGAAGACCATCTCTGCGGCATACAAAAAGACGCCATGAATTTTCTGGAGCGACTGCTGAAAGTCTGCCCCTGAGGAAGGGGCCTGCCTTCACCGGCATTTGGCGTGCGGCACTTTGTTGCTTAAATCATGCGGTTTCAGGAAAATATTGTTAAAAATCAACCCGTACCAAGATTCAAGTCTGAGCATAAAAGCGTCAATCAAATTCTGTATTACAAAAAAGCTCTCCTTTTACATTAAGGAGAGCTTTCTATTTACTGCTATTTCAATAAATATCATCGATCTGCCTACATAAGAGTTTGTTTCATGCAGCCAATTTGCCTGTCGAATAAAATACCCAACAGTGCGCCATGCCCATCTGCTTCTTTTTAAAGGAATAAGATCTCAATTGCACTCTTCTTATATGCGAATTTCGTTTGAAACCGCATAACAACATATTCCCCGTCGGGAACGCCGGACAGGGTAGTAGTGGCTTTTGTTGTAAGGTGGTTCCGGGCTTTTACTGCTCCCAGGGGTTGCCGGGCTTTGGGCAAGTTTTTTTCCCAGTTCTGCAGTTCAACTCCTGCTTTAAAAGCTGCAGCGGCCTGATCCCAGCTTTCCTGCGCCTTCATTGCAGCAGCCAGAGAAAGCCACGCTTCAGCAGCTCGCATAGGTTCATCAGCATTCTTGCCAGAAGAAGCCGCCCCCATGCACGGGGCTGCCGCAAGCATTGCTGCAACAAGCAGCAATGCTAAAAAATATTTTTTCATCCGCGCACCTCCTGTAAATAGACACTTTTTTTCAAAAGCTTGATTTCTGCGGCCGTAAGATGTCGCGCCCGTCCTGCCACCAGGCATCCCAGATCAAGCGGACCTAGAGCCACACGTTTCAAATGAAGAATGGTGAGGCCAAGGTCTCGACACATGCGCCGTATCTGACGGTTCAGGCCCTGATGCAAAACCATCCGCAGCAGGGTGCGCCCTCTGGCAAAGCTGGATTCAACCTCCACCGGCATGAGATCTTCGCCTTCAGCCAAACGCATACCACGTCGCATGACAGCAAGCGCCGCCTCAGGAACTGCTCCGCGCACCAGAACTTCGTATGTTTTGGGCTGATGGTGGCTGGGGTGAGTCAGCCGTTGCGCAAGCTGCCCGTCATTGGTCAGCAAAAGCAAGCCTTCAGAAAAATAATCAAGGCGGCCGACAGGGTAGAGGCGTAAGCCCCGCACGTTTTCCGGCAGATAGTCCATTACCGTGGGCCGCCCCTCAGGGTCATTCACTGTACACACCACCTGAACAGGCTTGTTGAGCAGCAAGTAGCAAAAATTCTGCGCTCCGGTGAGCAGCTTTCCATCAACCTCAAGGGCATCATGCGGTGATACCTGGCGGGCAGGATTGGGCTCCGCAACGCCATTAACGGTTACACGGCCAGAAAGAATCAGTTCATCAGCCTTTCTGCGTGAGCACAGTCCGGATGCTGCGATGGCTTTGTTCAAACGCATGCTTTCTTCCGGCAATGCCGCAGATTGAGGTGCTGACCGAGCCGCGGGCATGGTCGTGTCATTACGCATCCGAACATCTGTATCTTTCGGTTTCATTTCGGAATCTGCAGACGTAGGCGCTCGATCATTTTTTTGGGCGGCCTTTGTCTTGTCAGTTTTCTGGGGACCGCGGCAAAATTTTTTGCCGGCATGCGATGCGCGGCCTTTTGAGGACCGCTGGGAGCGACTGGATGACGTCACTTTGTTCTCCTTGGATATGTGAAGTCATGGTGATGGAAGAGAAGGCCAAGGTCAAGAACTCGAGAATAATTCATCTTTTTTTAATAAAAGTTTACATAATTATCATTATGGGACATTATGGCGCGTATTGGAAAGACCGTCTGTCCCTCCCAAACAGACTAAAAACAAGCTCGTGCTGTTTCTGCTTCTCTTGGTGTTTTTCCTGCATTTTGCGGCTTGTCTGATGCCGTTGCCATTGCCTCATATTTTTTGTCTTCGCCGCAGCGGGCTTGCTCACAAGACGGCTCTGACGTACAACACAAACCAACGCCATCCCAACGGCGCATGTTTCCAACCGAGGAGTTTTCATGGGCTTTGCCAACAGTGCGTGTAGTTTTACACGCTTTCGCATCCTTGATCCGGTTCCGGCTGAACTCTGGCCGCAAATCCCCGACAAGCTCAAACAGTTCGCATTTCGGGATATTGACGATATTCCCGAAATGCAGGCTCAGGGATGGGTCTGTTTTGAAGACATGCTGGATTCGGAATGGGTGACCGCCCCGCCGCAAAAAGGTGCTTATCTTGTTTTTTCGCTGCGGCTTGATATGCGTCGCATTCCTGCTGGTGTCGTAAAAAAGCATTTGGCAGTGGCTTTGCGCGATGAAAAGAAACGCATGCACGAGCAAGGCAAGACCTTTATTTCCCGTGAGCGCAAAAAAGAGCTGAAAGAACAGGTCATGCTGCGCCTGCGCTCGCGCTTCCTGCCGATACCCAGCGAATTTAACGTGTTGTGGGCTACGGACAGAAACGAGATATGGTTTGCCTCTACCCAGAACAAGATGATTGATCTTTTCATGGAAGAGTTTCTCAAAACCTTCGATCTGCATCTTGAGCAACTGACGCCCTACACTCTGGCGGCTTCCATGCTGGATGAAGAAAGCCTCATCCGCCTGGACCAGCTTGAGGCCACACAGTTTGCCCCCCAGTCCTAGCCGCGGAGCCAGCACACATGAATATGCCCTATCTTGGAGAATCTACTGATATTATTCTTGGCCAGGAATTTCTTACCTGGCTTTGGTACCAGAGCGACACCGCCCCCGGCGCCTTTACAGACAAAGACGGCGCTCCCTTCTCTGTTTCTATGGAGCAGCGGATTGTGGTACAAGGTGGCGAAGGAGACGCCCGGGAAACAGCCTCGGTTTCCGGCTCTCTCTCTCCTCTGCGGGAAGCGCGTTTTGGGCTTGGAACCGGCAAAAAAGTCAGCCGTGCGCTCATCCGGCTTGAAAAAGAAGAACTGGCCTTCCAGGTCACGCTCAAGGCAGAAGATTTTTGCCTTAACAGTCTGAAAACGCCCAAACTCGACAAGGGTGACAGCGATGACGACCCGGATGCCCTGCTGCTTGAAAAATTTTATCTGATGGAACTATGCACCAACCTGCTGGACGCGCTGTACACGCGCTTTCTTGCCCTGCGCCTTTCCCCCCAGTGGCAGAAAGAAGTTGACGATATGCGCCAGTGGATGACCCGTACAGAGTAGAGAAAGCCGCCATGCCCCCCCTGCCCTCACATGCCCGCCGTCACGGCCGGCTGACCGCCATCGCAGCCAATGTCGCCCGCAAGACATTATGGATGTTGCTGGTGCTGTGGGGCATTACGCTTATCAGCTTTTGGGTCATTCACCTGGCTCCCGGATCTCCTACAGATATGGAGACAACGCTCAATCCCCTCGCCGGCGAGGCTGCCCGGCAGAGGCTTGAGGCGCTGTACGGCCTTGATCGCCCGCTTCACGTCCAATATGCGGACTGGCTGATGCGGCTGCTGCATTTTGACTTCGGCAACTCCATGTCCGCAGATTCACGGCCCGTGCTGACCAAGATTATGGAGCGCCTGCCCCTTACCGTGGGCATGAATGTCACCGCTATGGTGCTGACCCTGCTCATTGCCATACCAGTGGGGATAGTCTCGGCCTGCCGCCGCAATTCCCTGCTGGATCGCTCCGTCACGGTGCTGGTTTTTTTGGGCTTTGCCATGCCTTCTTTCTGGCTTGCCCTGCTGCTCATGATGCTGTTCGGCATTGAACTGCAATGGCTGCCCATTTCCGGTCTTACATCCATGCACTATGACCAGATGAGCTTGTGGGGAAAGTTTTGTGACCTGGCCCGGCACCTGACGCTGCCCATACTTGTCTACACCGTGGGCGGCCTTGCGGGCATGTCGCGTTATATGCGGGCATGTATGCTGGAAGTTTTGCAGCAGGACTACATTCTTACGGCACGGGCCAAGGGGCTTGACGAAAAAAACATTATCTGGCGTCACGCACTGCGCAATGCGCTGTTGCCCGTCATCACCCTGCTGGGGCTTTCTGTACCCGGGCTTATCGGCGGCAGCGTGATCATTGAGTCCATCTTTGCCCTGCCCGGCCTCGGGCAGCTTTTTTACGCGGCGGTCATGGCCCGCGACTATACCATGATTATGGGCAATCTTGTTTTGGGGGCAGTGCTTACCCTTTTCGGCAATCTGCTGGCCGACATCTGCTATGGACTGGCTGATCCGCGCATACGCAGCGCAAAGGATGACGCCTGATGCTCCCCCGCGCCGTCAAAAATGCGCTTGGGCGTCATGCCATGCTGCTCATCGGCCTTTTCATTGTTCTTGGCATGTCCCTGGCGGCCCTGCTCGCGCCAGCCATCGCGCCGTATAATCCGGATGCGCTGCATCTGAACCACATCCTTGAACCGCCCTCTTCCCGGTTCTGGCTTGGAACGGACAGGCTCGGCCGCGATGTTTTTTCACGTCTGCTTTATGGCGGACGCGTTTCCCTATGGGTCGGCTTTGTGGCCGTGGGCATTTCCATCAGCATCGGCACCACGCTTGGCCTGATAAGCGGCTATTTTCGCCGTTGGGTCGATGAAACCATCATGCGTATTGTCGACATAATGCTGTGTTTTCCTTCTTTCTTTCTTATTCTGGCGGTCATTGCCTTTCTGGAGCCTGACCTTATCAACATTATGATCGTTATCGGTCTTACCTCATGGATGGGTGTCACGCGCCTTGTTCGTGCCGAGACCCTGAGTCTGCGCGAGCGCGAATTTGTGGACGCTGCACGCCTGGCAGGCAGTTCCACTGGAAAAATACTTTTTTGCCACATTTTGCCCAATGCCTTGGCTCCTGTGCTTATAACCGCTACTCTTGGCGTAGCCGGAGCCATTCTTGTAGAATCAAGCCTGAGTTTTCTCGGCCTTGGCGTACAGCCGCCCACGGCAAGCTGGGGCAACATGCTTATGGAAGGCAAAGCCGTTATTGAAAACGCCCCCTGGCTGTCGGTGTATCCCGGTCTGGCTATTCTCATAACTGTGCTTGGCTATAATCTGCTTGGTGAAAGCTTGAGAGATATTTTTGACCCCAGGCTGCGACGCTGAGTTGTGCCGGGGCCTTCGCAATATTTAAAGTAAAACTTTAAAATACACTGTGCGGACGCAAATAACATGCTGGAATACCTTCGCATTCGCAACCTTGCTCTTATTGAAGATATGGAGCTGGAGTTCGAGCCGGGCATGAACGTTCTTACCGGCGAAACCGGAGCCGGCAAGAGCTTTATTCTCAAGGCTCTTGGCTTTCTGCTGGGCGACAAGCTGTCGTCCGACATGGTGCGTGCGGGGGCGGAGCGCGCCCAGGTAGAGGCCCTTTTTACCCTGGATGGCGAAGATATTGTTTTGCGGCGTGAATTGCTGGCCGATACCGGGCGCAGCCGCCTTTACATCTGTGATGAACTGCGTTCCCAGGATAGCCTGCGCGACCTGCGACCTCGCCTTGTGGCACATACAAGCCAGCACGCGCAGCAAAAACTTTTGCAGCCCGCTGTTCAGGCACGCCTGCTTGAAAGCGACTTTGCGCAGCCGGAGCTTCTGCTCAAACGTGACGCCCTGCTCTTCCGCCTGAATGAAACTGCGGCACAACGTAAAGCCCTGCTTGAACGTCAGGCCGGACTTGCTGAAAAACGCGAACTGCTTGAAATGCAGCAGCAGGAAATTGACAAGGTCGCCCCCGAAGACGGCGAAGAGGAGCAACTGGAAGAAGTGCGCGCCCAGGCTCGTTCGTTGGAGGGCGTGAGAGAAAACTACGAACAGGCCATCGCTCTCTTGCTCGGTGATGAAACCGAGGGCCTGCTGGATCTGCTGGGCAATTTCGAAAAAGTGCTGATCCGCATGGCCCGTGAAGACGATACGCTCAAACCCGACGCCGACGCAGTTGCGGCGCTGCGCCAGCAGCTATCCCATCTGGGCGGGCGTTTGCGCCGTCCGCCGCAGATGGAAGACATGCCCGACATGGATCAGGTTGAGGAAAGGCTTTTTGCCTTGGCCCAACTCAAACGCAAGCTGCACCGTACGCTGCCGGAAATTCTTTCTTTACGGGATGAGATAGCCGAAAATCTTTCTTTCCTTGATGTCTGCGCATTGGACCTGGCACGCTTGGGCCGGGAAGAAGAAAGCCTGGCTCATGAGCTTTCCGCCCTTGTGGAAGACATCATTCCCCTGCGCCGCCAGGCCGCTTCGGCCCTGGCTTCGGCTCTGGAAAAAGAACTGCGGCAGCTTGGCTTTTCCGAGCAGGTGCAGGTAATCCCCCATTTTGAAAAACAGGAAATCTGGCCCGGCGTGATGGATGAACGCGGGCGCATCCTGTGGGCGCCAAACCCCGGCCAACCTCCCCAGCCCCTGGACAAGATCGCTTCCGGAGGCGAACTTTCCCGCTTTCTGCTGGCTCTGGCGAGCGTGCGGCAGGACGGTGAAAATGCGATCTTTATCTTTGACGAAGTGGATGCCGGGGTGGGCGGCTTGACCCTCAACAAGCTGGCTGAAAAATTGTATGCACTTGCTTCCAGCAGGCAGATGCTGCTTATCACGCACTGGCCGCAGCTTGCGGCCCGCGCGCGCAAGCACTTTCAGATCAGCAAGACGGTGCGGGACAATGCCACCTTTACCCTTTGTCGCCCGCTGGACAAGTCAGCCCGGCATGCAGAGCTTGCACGCATGGCCGGGGGCGGCGCGCAGGGTGAGGCCGTGGCCCGCAGCCTTGAAATCTAGCCTGTACGGTTTCGACCTGATCGGGCAGGCGCCTTGAAAAAAAGGTTTCTTATTTTTCGTGGGTACTCACCATGAAACAGTGCGCAAGAAGCCTTTTTCAGTCATCAACCACCCTCCAGACAAATAATCGCGCCGAGCCTTCCCCTACTACAGCTGCGTTGCGTGGGCGACTCGGCGCGAAGTATGGCACGCTCATTTTACGGCCCGACGCCTCAGAAGAGGTTTGTGCCGCCCGTGGCGCATTGACAGGGCGGAAAGTCCGATGAACCGTGCCAACGCGCGGAATGTCTGCAGCCCCTGCACAGTTGCGTGACCATTGCGCAGAAAAAATGTATCCTTCAATTGCCTCCATCACAGGCAAATAAAAACTGCCCGCGCGGCTGACCAGATAATTTATTGAATTCAGGGCAATCAAGGCGGCAGCCGCCTTGTTCAGGTTCGCGTATGGGGCAAAGAAATGCCCTGATCCTGAAGCGCCTATTCGCCACATAGCCGATCGCTGCGGCGCTTGTGCTGCTTACAAAAAAGAACTCGTGAGGGTATTGTCTTGAGATATGTTTTTATATTAATTCTAGTTGTAATCATCGCTGTTGGGCTGCATTTCGCCTTTCAGAAATATTGTGGCGGCATTTATGTGGAGAAAAACCATTCGGAAACATATTCATGCCCAGGAGGAAAAAGCGTCTCGGTTCAGTTTTTTTCCACAAGCGACCGTAAGCTGATGTTCGCCAAGGTCGTCATGCCTGATGGTGTGGAATATTCTCTTCCGCTCATGCCTTCGGCATCTGGCAGCAGGTACTCGGATGAGTTTGCCCTTGAAGCCTGGTTCAAAGGAAACGAGCTTACCCTAAGCAAACCTTCTGAGAATGGGACAATGGAACCGGTCTACGAGTGCACGGCCAAATAGCTGCGGCTTGAAGCCGTGTCACAGGGAGGCAGTGATGGAACGACTAAGGAATGCCCTGTGTGCTGCAATGGAGTTCGGTCAATGCGTTCATGTTGTAGAAAAAATGCGTGGAAACATCGGCATTATTCCGCGGGGCCTGACAGCCGATCTTGTGGTCTGTGATATAGTGGTCGTTTCGCGCCCTGATGATGTCCAGAAGCGTCGGGTGAAGCTGGAACTTGCTGATGTTCGGCTGATGCAGTGAAAAAATAGCGTATTGTGCATCGGGTCGTGTTCCATGCGGCCCGATGCCCGGCCAGAAGGTGGCAGTTTTTCGTTATCAAAGACAGTGAGTTGCGGGAAAAAGAAGCACTCCTGTAAAAGCTTGCCTCAACGCCTTTCATTCGCGGCATTTCCACGAACTTGCTTTTCGTCGTGCATATTTCCTATCTCTGCTGGTTGCTTTCCAGTCGGAACTGTTTTTTCCGTCCGCGATCCATCAAACTGGCAGGCCCCGATACATCGGACTCCCCCGCAATGGGGACATTTGTTGCGCGTCTGAGGCAAAAAAAGATCGCGAAGAATACTCAAAAAAGTTTTAAATTTCATGAAAAAATCCTACGTTGCAAATACGGTCGCCGCAACAGGTCGCAAGGTCAGACCTTATGGCATGCCGTTTTTTGCCAAACGGATAAAAACAACTGAAAGAACGAGCAGTATTTAGGGAATTGATATGGGAAAAAAGCGTTTTATGGAAAGGGCCGTTGAGCTATCCAGGCAAAGCATGGCGGCCGGGGGTGGCCCATTCGGCGCGGTGATCGTGCGGGATGGAAAAATCATAGGCGAGGGCATGAACAATGTCACGCCGCATAACGATCCCACAGCTCATGCCGAAGTGGAAGCTATTCGAAATGCCTGCCGTGCGCTTGAAACATTTGACCTCTCAGGTTCCGTCATATTCACAAGCTGCGAGCCTTGTCCCATGTGTCTCAGCGCCATATGGTGGGCGCGCATTGAAAAGATATACTTCTCAAACACAAGGGAAGACGCCGCTGCTGCCGGGTTTGACGATGCAGCCATATATGGCGAAATTTCCAAGCAACTGGATGAAAGAACACTGCCCATTGAGCAGCTTTACTGTAAAGACAGTTCAGAAATTTTCCGGCAATGGCTGTGTTGCGAAGAAAAAACAAGATATTGATGCGCACAACGTCTTTCGCGCCTTTTTGCATATTTTCATGTAAAAAGGCATCATGCAACTTATCGGCATCCTGCTATGAAGCCGATAACCTGTCTTGCTCCCCGCCTGGATACGGCTTGTTGTGAACTTTTTCCTTTACACCGAGATATTGACAATATCCTTCCGGGCAGCTATGAAAGCCAGATTCAAAACCTGAGGCGCAAGGCGGTTTCATGCGAAATCAATGCAGCGCGCCGAACAGTAGGTACAAAAACATCTTGTCGGTATCGCTCAAATTTTTTTTCACGCCGGTGTTTTTAGGCGCTTTCTCTGCAGAGCAAGAAAGTGCCTTTTTTTATGGTGAGGTACATACATGCAACTATCTGAATTAATTAAGTCCGTAGAAGAAATTGCTCCCCTGCGGGCGGCGGCTTCGTGGGATATTTCCGGCCTTCAGGTAGCAGCCCTGCGCCAGGACATCAGCAGTATCGCCGTCTGTCTTGATCCCACGCCAGAATCTGTCAGGCAGGCTCTTGATCTTGGCGCACAATTTGTTCTGAGCCATCACCCACTTTCTCTCAAGCCCGCCCTGCCGTCGCAACTTGACGCCTACCATGAGGTTTTGCGCCTGCTCATGCGCGCGGATGTTCCCCTTTACGCGGCCCATACCTCGCTGGACGTGAACCCGCAAGGCCCCGCAGGCTGGCTTGCTGCTGACCTCAAGCTTGAAAACACGATCGTGCTTGAGCCGGTCTGCCCGCAACCATCGGCCGAAAGCCCCATTCTTGGCTACGGCCTTGCCGGCGATCTGCCACAGGCCCAGACCGTGGCAGATGTCATCCGCGAGCTTGAAAAAGTGCTCGACCTTTCCACAGCGACCCTCAGTGGGCCACCGCCCGGAAAAATCCGCCGGTTGGCCTATTGCACCGGCTCCGGTTCATCACTGCTGCCTGCGGCCCGCAAGGCCGGAGCGCAACTGTTTATTACCGGAGATGTAAAATATCATACTGCGCTTGAAGCGGAAATTCCCCTGCTGGATGTGGGTCACCACAGCCTTGAAGAGGAAATGATGCGCCGCATGTGCCATTTGCTCCAGCAGCAGCTTCATGGTGTTGCCGTTCACTTTGTTCCCTCGGCATCGCCCTTTCGTGCTGTTGCCCTGTCATGACTATCAGGAGGTTTTTTTACAATGAGTAATGCCGTTTACTTTGATCAGATAAAGCAGCTTGTGGAGCTGCAGAAGGTTGACGACGCCATCTATGCGGTACGGCAGGACATGGAGCGTGCCCCCAATGAGCTGAATTCGCTTGAACAGCGCTTCAATGCCAGTGAAACGCAGCGTAATTACATTGTGGACAAGCTGACCCACCTTCAGGAACAGCAAAAACGCCTTTCGCTTGAGATAGATGATGATGCCGCCCGCATTAAAAAGAGCAAAAACAAGCTCATGCAGGTAGAAAATACGCGCGAATACCATGCCATGATGCGCGAAATGGACGGCATGGAAAAAGTGAACCGCTCCCGTGAAGAGGAAAAAATGACTCTCATGGAAGAACTGCAGTTTCAGAAAGACGCCTTGGCCGAACTTGACCTTACTCACTCTGCCGTCAAGGCCGAACTTGAAGTAAAGCGTGATGGTCTTGAAGAAAAACTGCAGAAGTGCAATGCCGCCCTTACCGATCTCAACGCAAAGCGCGCCCAGGTCAGCAAGGCCATTCCGCAGCCTGTTTTCATGCGCTATGAGTTCATTCGCGAGCGCCTTGAGCACCCCGTCATTGTTGCCGTCAGGGACGGTATCTGCTCGGGCTGCCACATTGCCGTTCCGCCGCAGTCTTTTATCGAACTGCAGCGCGGGCAACAGATTTTGAGCTGCCCCAACTGCCAGCGCCTCATTTTCTGGTGCGAACATTTCACAGTTGCTGAAGCGCCCCAGTGCGCTCCCAAGCCGCAGCCGCTGACGGATTAATAGATTTCGGCGCATGAAAAAAGGCCGGACCGCATTGAGAAACATGTGGCCCGGTCTTGTGTGACGCTTTTTGTCACCCATGCGCCTCCATATTGCGGGAGTCGGACGGACCGTCGCCGCGGGGGCAGCCCCGGGGAGGAAAGTCCGGGCTCCACAGGGCAGGACGCTGGATAACATCCAGGGAGGGTAACCTCCGGACAGCGCCACAGAAAGCAAACCGCCCGGCCTCGGCCGGGTAAGGGTGAAACGGTGGTGTAAGAGACCACCAGATGCCGTGGTGACACGGCATGCTCGGCATACCCCGTTCGGAGCAAGACCAAATAGGGAAGGCGGCCGGCCCGGCCGAAGCCTTCCGGGTAGGTTGCTTGAGGGTGCGGGCAACCGCACTCCTAGAGGAATGACGGTCACACATGGGCAACCGTGTGGACAGAACCCGGCTTACAGTCCGACTCCCGCATACTGTCAGCCAGAGGCCAGCCATGTCAGACACTTCCGTACCCCCTCGAGGGCAACCCGCCCAGCCGTGGGCCATCCTTCTGGCCGCCGGGCAAGGCAGCCGCCTT
>NZ_JBAIYW010000328.1:0-18066 GCF_036763055.1 Desulfovibrio sp. 1214_IL3152
AGCAGCGGCACAGATGGTGGCCGAAGCCTGCGGTCAGCCCACCCTGCCCTATCTTATCACTGCCATCACCCCCGACATGGCCTGGGACATGCGTGGTCTGGAAGCCCTGCCCGAACAGAGCCTGCTCGTCTTCCGCTCCGCTTCCCGGCAGTTTCTTTTTAAAGCCGATATTGCGAAATAGGGGGCAGACGTGCAGTCTTTTGACGTAATCATCATTGGCGGAGGCCCCGGTGGAACCACGGCGGCCCGCATTCTGGCACAGGGCGGAAAAAAAATTGCTCTGATCGAAGACAGGCATTGGGGCGGCACATGCCTCAACTGCGGCTGCATCCCCACCAAGATGCTGCTTGGCGCGGTGGCTCCCGGCAGCATGCTGCGCGCGCAGGAACGGCTGCGGGTCGTCAAGGGCGACATGCAGGTGGACTTTACCGCCCTGCAAGGGCGCGTAAGCCGCTTCACCAAAGGCACAAGCCAGACACTTGCCAAAAGCCTGACCGGACTGGGCATCACCCTGTTTGAAGGGCGTGGCGTCTGCCTGGAGCGCAAAGACGGGCTGGCCCATGTGCGGATTGCCTGCGGTGAAGACCGGACGGATATTTCCGCCACCGATGTCATCCTGGCCTGCGGTACGTCATCGGCCGCATTTCCCGGCCTTGCGCCCGACCATCAGTGTGTTCTGGACAGCACCGACCTGCTGCAATCCACTACCATTCCAGAAAGCCTGATCATTGTGGGCGCCGGGGCCATTGGCCTTGAAATGGCCGACTTTTTTTCCAGTATGGGCAGCAAGGTCACGGTGGTGGAGGCGGCTGCGCATATCGCTCCCACCGAAGACGCGGATATTGCCAAAGAAATGCTCCGCGCCCTGACCAAGAGCGGCATCACCTGCCTTGAGGGGACCCGGGCCAAAGACCTGAGCACGGTTGACGGCAAGGCCCGGCTCAGCCTTGAGAACGGAACTGTCATCACGGCGGACAAAGCCCTGGTGGCCGTCGGCCGGAGCCCCAATACCGATGGACTTGGCGTGGAAAACCTGGGAGGAACGAAAAACCCCAGGGGCTACGCCCAGGTGGATGCAAACCTGCAATGCGCGCCCGGCCTGTACGCTGTGGGCGACATCAACGGAATCACCCTGCTGGCCCACGCGGCCGAGCATCAGGCAGCCTATGTGGCCCGCCGCATTCTCGGCCAGGCTGACGGACCTTATGAATCCGGCCCCGTGCCTTCCTGCGTGTATGGCGGCACGGAAATCATGCGCGTGGGACAGACTGCCGCCGCCTTGCTGCGGCAGGGCAAGTCCGTTGAGGTTTCACAAGCTCCTCTTTCTATGAATCCCATTGCGCAGGCAAGCGGCGGCACAGCCGGTTTTGTAAAGGTTGTCTGGCATGAAGGGCGCATGGAAGGCATTGCCGCCGTCGGCGCAGGCGTATCGCACCTTGTGACCGTAGCGCAGGTACTGCTCAAAGAAGGCTATAACGAACACAGACTGCACGAAATCATGTTTGCCCATCCCACGCTGGATGAAATTGTTCCCCTGGCTATCAGCGCTCCCCGAAAGACCGTTACTGCCGAATAATCGCTCACAGGCAAGGAGACATCATGAATTTTCCCAATGACAGAATTTACCATGCCGACCACCTCTGGGCTCAGGAGCAGGCAGACGGCTCATGGCTGATCGGCATTACCGATTACGCCCAGGACCAACTCGGCAGTGTTATCTTTGTGGACCTGCCCGGGCAGGGCGCACAATTCGAGCAGGGGCAGTCCTGCGCGTCCATTGAGTCGGTCAAGGTCACAAGCGACGCAATCATGCCCATTTCCGGCACAGTGCTGGCTGTGAACGAAGCCCTTGCAGATACGCCCGAACTGCTCAATACCGCTCCCTACGGCGAAGGCTGGCTCATACGGGTCACGGCGTCTCCCTATGATGAGGCTGCCTGCATAAGCAACGACGCCTATGCCGCCTTGGTCGGTGCGTAACATCACCTTTGCCCAGACCGCGAAAATCCCCGGCAGCAATGCTGCCGGGGATTTTTACATGAAAAAACAGTCCACTACATTCTGACGGCGTTTTTAATCTGCTCTAGAGCAATTCAACTTTTAAATTGCTCGGACGGCTGCGCGAGCAGACGTTCGCTACGGAGGCGTAAGCGCAGTTTATCTGCGCGGTTAAACGCCGAAGTGAGCGTGCCTTAACCTTTGAGAATGTATATTCTCAAAGTTAACCTGCTCTAGATGTAGAACCGCTTTACGTCATAACTGCCCTGCCGATGGCATCGGCAGGCAACAACCGTATGCAAAGACCGCCGCATGCAAAGACCGCCGCGCAAGCTTTCTGCCTGCAAACGCCGAGGCACTCCCCACAGCCTTGCAAATAAAGCCGCTCGCTCTGGCAGGCATCTACGGGGCTGCATGGCTGTCAATGTCGGTACTGCCATCCCTGACAACCCTACCGCCCCAAAAACAAAGAAGTTCAAGGTGTTTTGCACAACCTTGAACTTCTTTGATGAAATATTGGTAGCAAGGGAGGGATAGGGAAAACGCCTCGCACCATGTTGATATATAAGGACTTTTCAAATGCTTAAAAATGTTGTGTGTATGACTCCTGTGGCCTGTGTGTACAACCTATCCTCCTGCCCTTTGCCCTGTCAACGGTGTTTGTATTTTGCTTTTGGCTTTTTCATGCAGCCCTGTGGGTCACACTCCCCTGCTCCCCCAAAGAACACCCTGAGCAAAACGGCACCCATTATAAACCGCAAGCCAACGTAAGCCGAGAATGGGCCGTAAGCAGCTCGTCGGAGGCTGAAGGTGGCTTCGGTTTTGGGTGCCTTTTGCGTTTGGTCTTTTCAACCTCGTCAAGAGGTTGGGGGGATGAACGCCGCAAGGCGTTCGGTGGCCGGGAGCATTGAGCGAAGCAAACAGCAGCTTTTATGACAGCCCATCAAAGGCGAACTGAGGCCCCTGCAAAAGTCGCCTGTGGGCTGGCGTAAAAGCTGCCCTTTGCGAAGCGGAGCAGGTGCGGGGCGGAACCGCCTCATTATACCCCTGCGCTCACCCCCCCTTTCAAGGGGGGATAGTAAGCAGGGGTTGCTGACAGATAGAAGGGGGGATAGCAAAACCTGACGGAGCGAATGAAATGAGCGACTACCATAGCGGCCCCGAAGCGCGGCTAAAAATGGCCGGGGATATGTTAAGCTGTTGTCTGCCGCCACCGGGCGGCTAGACCCTCCTTTTACCCCGGACATGCCAAGCGAAAGGGGCCATTGTTCCACGCAAAAAAACGAACAATCCCCCCCTATCTGGCAGCGCCTATGCCTTGGGTGTTACCGTGGCTGAGTCGAGGCGCGGCGAGTGAAGGGCGAAGGCTGGCAAGCCTGAGCACAAGGGAGCAGCATAGCCGAGCCGTGGAAGCTACAGTGTAAAGACATTCGTAACATTTCGATTCCAAAGGATTTTCGATTCGACAATTTTGCAGCCATGTCCATATGGCCCGTGACCAGCTTTCAGGTGGCCTACTCGTTTGGTAAAGAGCACGACAGAGTTCTGAAAGACATTCGTAACCTGCCAATTTCAAAAGATTTTCATGCCGTCAATTTTGACGCCATGTTCGTCGGGATTGAAGTAGGCAACAAAGCCATACGGATGTCACCCGCCTATCACCTCACCCGTGGCGGCTTCATGCTCTTGGCAGTGGGCTACACCGGGGCCAAAGCAATGGCTCTCAAAGAAGCCTACATTGCAGAGTTCAACCGCATGGAAGCTGAACTTCACAATCGCGTCCCGGCGCTCCCTGACTTTTCTCAAAGCAGCACGGGGGGAATCTCTGTCCGACAGAGAGGACTCAGCCTTTCACATTTTTCTGTCAAAACTGCCCCAGCTTTCCCCCGGCCACCTGAAGGAACCCCCAAACAGTATGGAGGCTCCTCCCGGCTGCCCTTCGCTCTCGCTTGCGCTTTCACTGCTTGCCTATCCTTCGTCCTTCTCTGGCTCCCCTTCATAGTTGTCCCTGTAACCAACTGGCTCAACGCAAGACTTCCAGTGAGCTACCATTCTATACGGCACATAGGCCACCTCAGTTTTACCTGAGGAACCATCATCCGTATTTACCAGTACAAGGACTTCGCCAAGCTCAAACCTGTAACCCCAGCAGAAGGGGTGAACAGCAGGGTCAACGGGGATAAACAGCATGTGTGGCTTAATAATGATTTTTCCAAAGAAGGTTCCTCCAAACTCGTTATACGAAACGCTGTATGCCTTGCCCACTGCGGCAAAGGCTGCGTCGTGGGCTTCTTCAAGGGTGTCGTAAATTCGGTTGTCAATTGCTGTAACTACGCGCCTTGGGTCTCTGGTGCCTTTGGGTGTGGTAGTGGTCATGGTGGTGTTTCCTGTGTAGTGATTTTTCACTACTCTAGCCATGAGAGCGTCTTTGTGTCAATATTTCACTACGGAGAAAAACGAATATGATAAAAAGTAATGTGAAAGACTTTATGGAAAAAGCCGGGGTTTCAGTCCGCAAAGGGGCATCCCTAACAGGCTTATCAACACAGACAATTAGCCGCGCACGGCGTGATGATACCTTTTCAAGCTGCTCTATAGAAACCCTTCAAACAATCGCCAAGGCTTGCGGGTGTCGTGTCAAAGACCTCTTCACTGAAGATGATTCATAATTGAAATCAATTTTCAAAAACAATTAAAGCTTCTCCTCTCACCTGAGGGGGTCTTTAACCTCTTTTCTCTCTAATTAAATTTGAAATTCAAATTCAAGTAAAATAGCCCCAGACTCACGGGAGGCTTATTTAGGCTCTCTCCTGCTGGGGCTTTGTGTTGCTATGGGCTGCCTTCACGTTTTATGGGGGAATTTTTATATTCCTTCCCAGCCTGAATGGATGTTCATAAAATTATTTTCTGTTCTGAAAAGAGCTATGCACTGACGGATTTTGAAGGGGAATCTGCCTGTGCGTTTGAGGAGATTTGCCCAAAGCCACGCTTAAGGGCTGCTTCCCGCCTTTTCTGCCGGGTCTCTTCGGTTATGTTGGGATTCTTCCCGAACCTGTAGGGGTACAAGGAACAGTTCTCCTTGCATGTGCAGTATTCAACTTCAAGGCTTTGGTCTCCACAGCAATCAAGGCATTTTGCCCTGATAGCTTTAAGCCTTGAGGGTATCACATGAAGAATTTCGTCTTCAGTCCCTCTTTCATCGTCAACGTCTTTGGCTGTGTATGTGGTGGAGGTGGGCTTACGCCCCATACGATAAGGCCAAAGAACACAATCAATGATCTTGCACTTCCTCACTTCAGACGGAACCCAGCAAGAACAGTTTAAGCATTTTTCCCGAATCACCTTCAGGATTGAGCCGCTGTTGCTGCTCTGTGTGGTTGTATCCGGCATCCGGCTTCCCTCCCTTGGGAACGAATCTTTCCATTGTTTTTGCTCAAAATCCGTATTCTGAGCGCGTTGTTTGAAACGAAAGAAAGCCCCCTGACCAATGAGAAAGGTCAAGGGGCTTCTGCGTGGTAAGTATGGTGGGCTGAAGGGTTTCACTCAGTCCAGATTTGGGCTTAGTGTCTGAAAGACTTCAGTAACATTCTGTTTTTACAGATGTTCAACGCCCGCAAATCTGCATTTGTTACATATCGTCCACCAGGGCCGCCAACAGCTCTTGCTGGTTTGCTCTGGTCATCTGCCCCCGCTTTGTCATTTGCCGCTGGTAGTCATTCTGTCGGATGCTCTGGGCAAGCTTGGGTTCCTCGTCTATGAGCTGGTCTTGGGCTTCTCTGCGATAGGCATTGATGACCCGCTTAATCATGAGGGCACGGGGGCTTTGATCTTTATCGGAAGGGGGGTCGGCAAGCGTCATGCGCTCTATGTCATACTGTGGAGAATCGAAGAGTTCCCCAAGGGCTTCATGCAGGGTCTTGCCTTGGATGGTCACAGTTCCATGCAGTTCTGTAAGCCTTGAGTATTGCCCCGCTGTCAGGTCTACACCGTGAAGCGTATAGGCAGGAGGGCCATTGACCGCCTGTGCCATCCTGTTCATTTCATCAAGAACAGGGTCGTGCTTGTCACGGGGTATCAGGCGGTAGTCTACAGGCTCCCCGGTTATCCAGTTGCGCTTGGCTGGGAGATCATCGTGGAAACCGGGAACGGTATTAAGAATGGCATCCATAATGCCCCTGACCTCGCGCATGGGGTCATCTTCCCCTGTCATGTACTGCCGGGTGTATCGGGTGGCGGCTGAGAAAGGGATCAAAGTTGTTGCCTGATTCCTCAGGAACAGCTCTGGCTTTGCTTCTTCATCAGTAATGAAGTTCACCACCTCTGCAACGTCCTGCATGTAGGTGCGGGAAGTCACATTGTTGGCAAGGGCCAGAATGGCAGAAGCTGCGAGGTCACCATAGCGGGCCTCAGTCAAGTGCTGTCCAGCTATAGCTAAATCAGCGGCAAGACCAAGGACCATCCCGGCTGGGTCATAGCGTCTGTAGGAGTAATAAGAATCTCCTATCTTGATGCTGTGGGCCTGCCAGCCTGTGGCCTCAAGCGCCTTACGCTGCTTGGGGTCTTTGGGCGGGCTGCCTGTAATGGAACCTGACATTGCCAAGCCAACAGCCCCGGCCCACATGAGGGAACCTGTAGCCATCTTGGCACGGGCCAGAGCAGCCTGTTCACCACCTGCGGCAAGGGCTGCTCGGTATTGTTTGCTCATCTGACCTATTACCGGGGTGTGAGCCACGAAGTCACGCAGGATGTTTGCCGGGGTCTTGATGAACGGGACAACCACTCTCATAAGCGGGTGGTCGTTAGCGTACCTCTGGAAGCCTCCAGCGTAGGTATGCTCTCCCAAGTCCTGCGTCCACGTGGCTTGTCTGGCATATTCAAGGAAGGGCTTTAGAGTCTCTTCATTGCGGGCTGTTCCCCGGCCAGTGGTGGCAAGGCTCATCTGTTCTTTTACAAATGCGTCTATTTGCTGGGCGTCTTTCAGACCACCCTCCATTGCTTCCCGTCTCAATGAGGCTGACAGAGAAGCCCTGAAGTTGAGCTGTTTGAAAAACTCGTCTGTGCTTACCAGTATGCGTGAAGGCAGCCTGAGGTATGGCCCAAGAACCCCAGCCGAAGAGGCTATAAGCTCCTGCATGGTGGTCAGTTGTGTTCCTCTGGGCTTGCCGTCAAGCATCATGGCTTTTATGTTGTCATAAGTGATCTGAGCGCCGTTTGTTTCCATCTTGCCGACACTGCCCGCGCCTTCAAGTATGCCGCTCTCGGCTTTGAAGGCTTTATGGGCAAGCTTCATGCTGTCGGTAAAGTAGGTGTAAAGACCGCTCAGGGTGTCTATGGCTTCCTGACGTAACGCCTTGTCACGGGTAAAGACGCCCGACAGGTATTGCTCAGTAGGCATGAGAAGAGACTTCAGGAAGTTTGAACCAGCATTGGCCGCCATAGTCATTGGGCCTGAAAGCATATTGCTGATTCTGAATTCCTGAAGGATGCCCAGTTTTGTTCCTGTGGACAGGGTGTTTACAGCCTGGGCAATGGCTCCTTTACTATCTGCATTGATTACGGCATCCCGTGCAATGCGGGCTGTGTTTTCATGCGTCCAGCCTTCACGGGTGAGGTAACTTCGTATCTGCTCCTCACTCAGATTGGTGGGCGAAGGATGCCACTTGAAGCTTTCCTTTGCTTCCGTGGCGGCTCCTGTGGCTGCAAGCTCGTCACTGGCCTTGTACACGCTATCGATGTTCTTTTTCAGCGTGGCAAGATCAAGCTTTTCCTGCATAGAAACAGAAGCCGGGTTGACGTGAAGCTTACGGGCTATCTTGAGGAATTCCTCAGTGCAGAAGTCCAAGGCGGTCTTCATGTCGTCGAAGGTCTGGGCGGTCTTGCTGGCAACGGTAGCCTCACCGCTGGCAATGGCCTGCCCTGCATATTCTTGCACGGCTTTGCTGTTCATACCGTAGCGCTGTACAAGTTCATCAGTGCTGCTGGTAAGTGAGGAAACCACATCATCAGCGGTGGTGGCAGCTTCTTTAGTGCTGCCTGCTTCCTTCAGAGTTTCCTTAACGTGCTTGATGAAATCAAAGCCGTGTTCACTGCGAAGGATGTCCAGCCCTGTGACACGGTGCCTTGCATCACTGCGGGCAAGAGTGTCTAAAGCTTCCCCAAGGGTTTTGGCTTTTCCATCACCCACAAGGGTTTTCAAGGCTGCGGGGTCTATCAGGCTGTCTGTCCTGAAGACATCTTTGAGCGGCGCTTTAGCGCCTGTGGCTGGGGGTGTGATGGGGGAAACTGTATCGGGGCTGTGTACGCTTACGGCTTCTTCTCTGGTCTGCCTTATGCGTTCTACGGTTTCAGTGTAAATCTGTTCCTTGGCTGCCTTGCTAGCGGCCTTGCTGGCGCGATAGACGCCCACAACGGCTAGAGCGGCTTCAAAAGCCATGCCTATGCCCAGGTCTTCAAAACCGTGCTTCAGGCGTCCTACAAGTTCACTGTCGTCCTTGCTGACTGCCAAGTTTTCAGTAATGACATTTCGCAGGGCTGGGCTTTCCTGCATGGCATTGGAAAGCATCTCTTCATGACCGTCAAAGCCTGTGAAGGTGCTATAGAAAGACTTGGCTGCCCCACGCCCTGCAATGGCTGCCTTTGAGGAACCTTGAAGGAGCTTTGCGCCTTTGAGCAAGGCACCGCCTGTGAGGAAGCCAGCAAGAAAGGTCGATATGTCTTGAGCCAGCTTGCCGGGGGCGGTTTCAGTTTTACCAAAGTTGCCCATGTCAACGCCATACTCTGCGGCGGTCTGAACAACATCAAACTCTTTGCCGCCCTGAACCATAGTGCCAACGAGGTCTATTGTTTCGTTGGCAGCGTTAACCGGGCCGTTGGCTATGCCTTTGCCCACGTCCATCAGGTAATCAAGAAAGCTCTTGTCTTCCTGCTCGGGGTCGTTGGTGGTTTCTTCAGTTGTGGCCGGGGCTGGCTGTGGGTTCAGCATGGGAGCCTGGGCAGAAAGCCCAAGGGTGTCTTCTGGGTCGTCTATGTTGACGTTGATATTCTGGGGGAGTCCTTCGGCCATGCCCTGAAGCATGTCAGGGGAGAGGGAACCGTTGTCCCCTGTGAGTTCAACATCCAAGTTGTTAGGTATGCTGTCTATGCTCATAGTATTTATTTCACCTCAATTTGACGGCTGAACTTTGTAGCCCCTGCTTTGCTGCTGGCTGCCGGGGGTGGTGATGCCTTGATGCCTTTTTCCTTGAACCAGTTGTACAGGTCGGACTGTGCGTTTCTGGCGTCCGTGATTCCCTTTGATTCAGGACTATGACCACGAACAAGAAAGTACATCTCCTGCCATGTAAGACCCCCCTCAACTCTGCTGTCTACAAAGCTGAGAACTTCTTGAAGGGTTTTCATGCCTCCAAGCTGCTGCATTGCGGCAGGGTCGTTGCCAAGGCTATTGGCAAACAAGGTATTGACGTTAGTAACAGCCCCGGTAAAGACTTCGGCCTGTCCGGGGTTGGGTCTGGAAAAGAATGAAGAGGAGGACTCCGCGCCTATCTTCTCAACTGCTTTGGTGTCAGTGAGATAGCTGCGGGTCTGCCTGTTGTCGGTGAGTTGTGACTTCTCAGTAGCGTAGCGGTCTTTGGTGGCCTTGATGCGCTTATCAAGGTACTGACCTTGGAAGTCCTGAGCTATGCGTTGCATGTCCAAAGAGGACAGGGGGGCATCTTTGGCTTCCCCTGTTCCGGCCTTTTCGGCCTTCTCTTTTTTCTTTTCTGCAACAAAGTCGGCAAAGGCTGTATTGACCTCAGGCAAATCCATCATGACTTGCGCAAGGATGCCTGCGGCGGGTTTTGTGCTGGTGCCGTTCTGGTAGGAGTGATAAAGCTCATTGGCTTCTTCATTGGAAACATTGCCGATCATAGAAATGTAGGTCTTGGCAATATTGGCCTGAGCACTCAGCAGGGCTTGCCCTTCAGCTGTGGTGTTGGCATCTGCCATACCCAACAGGCGTTGAACCTGAGCAGGATTAAAGCCTTGTCGTGCCAAGTCCATAACTTCAGCCTTCCCGGCCTTGCCTTGCTTGAGGTCTGACTCAAGGGCAAGGGCTGCTGAAGCAAGCTCAGGGCTGGCATACATAGACATGAACTGACCGCGCTGGCCGTCTTCGGCTGCCTGCTTGAAGTGGGGATAATCCTCAGGACTGCACAGTTTCAGCTTGTCTACTATGGTGCCTCTGGACAGATCAGGATTTCCTGTTGCCCCGTATTCGTAGCCCTTGGCTGTGGCCTTGCGGGCGGCGTCTTCTCTCTGCCACTGCCTGCGGGTATGGGCGCGGCTTTCGGCTGCCCATGCCTTGCTGGTTTCCTGCTCTTCAAGCTGTTCAATGCCTTTGGCAACTCCCGGCTGTGACATAAGGGAAACTGGTTTGCCTCCCACGTCTACCGTGATGTTCTGGGCAATCTGTCGGGCTGTGCTGGCAGAGTGGTTGCTCTGAAGTACCATGTTGCCAAGGAACGTCATAATACGAGTCTGGGAGTAACCAAGGCGTTTCATGTCTTCCGCTTCTGCAAGAATGACTTGTGCCGCCTCCTGAGCATATCCGGCCCGCTCTGCGGGTATCTTGGTGTCATACCTGCCTGCGCTTGCTGTAAGGTTTCTCCTCATTGCCAGCGCGTCTTGTATGTTCTGGGCCTTCTGCTGTTCCAGCATGGCGGAGTTCTGGGACTCGACCTCGTTATTGTGCTTTATCAACAAGCCTTCAAGGACTTTCTTGCTTGGGTGGGCAAAGTGCTGCGCAAGGAACAGGCGGTCTTCATAGGAGGTGTACCCCTGTTTTTCTGCGTATTGCTTTCGGTACTCTTCGCCCCAAGCCAGAACCTTGCTGGCGTCTCGCTCGTTCCGCATGCCGCTGGTGGTATATGCGTCCTGCATGTCAGCAGCAAAGTGGATAACGCTTGATTGAAGTATTTCAGCCTCAATGGCTCTCTTTACATGCGGCGACAGTTCAAGAATTTTAGGGTCACTAAGGGCGGCTTGTCTGAACGTCTCCATGTTTTTTGTAAGCTCAGGATTTTCCATCTTGAAAAGTTCAGCAGTTTTTGTGTCCTCTTCAATCTGGCGGTCTGTGATTCTGGTCATCACTTCGTCAAGCGTCCTGTCCCAAGGGCGCAGGGCTGCGGCAAGACGCCCCATGCCTTCCCCGGCCATAGCATCACGGCCCATTGGGTTAGCCTGCGCTGCCACATAGGTGCTAACGCTACCGCCTCCTGAGATGGCCGGACGGACGCCTAAGGCTGCCCCAAGCTGTTCCCTGATTGTTCTTGGCTCTTTGTGTCTGTTGTCCATGTGTGAAGGTTCCTCCCAAAGTAAATCATGCGGTTTGGTTAAAGGTTGTCGAAAATATCTGGGGGCCAGCCCTCCCCATGATGAAGAAAGCCCCGCCTGAGTCTGGTCTTCATAACCAGTTCAGACGGGGCCGCATGTGGGAGGGAATAATTGGTGAAGTCTTTTTGTATTGAGGACTATAGGTTTTTATTGATTGTGATTGATTATTATTGATTCTGTTGGTGGTCTATGGATAATGATTCATAGTAATAAAACATAAAGAAATAAAAATTAAAGAATAACTATTTCATTTTAAATTTTAGAATAGTATATTTAGTATTCTTTAGAATAAGAATGTTAAAGATAAACTATTTATTACTTAAGTCTTTAATATGCTGTTAAGGTGTCTTTAGGTATTTTCTTAGGTTTTATATTTAAGATTTATCTTTAGTTAGTCTTTAGTTACCCCCCTTACCCCCCATAAGACGGATGAAAGCCCCCCTTGCTTTCTTCCGAATGCTGCAACTGGTTGCAAGCAACCTGTCTTCTCCGCCTAGTGCCACCTAATTATAACATGCTAAATTAGTTACATAATTTCACTTAAATGAAATTATATTTCAAACTCATAACATACTGATTTTACAGAACAACTTAAAGACTTAATCCAGTATTAAATAAGATAACAAAGAATGAGAGGAGGTCTTAACCCCGAAGGGGAAGAGCGAAGGATAGCGAATGGTGGGCTAAGGAATGGTGATTGATTTTCTATGGTTGGTCTTTGGGAAAGGCTCAAAGTGAGCTGGTCTTCTTTCTATAGTGCAACTTAATTCTAACAGTGTGAAATTATTGAAATGAGGCTTAGGCGCTCCTTTAATAGCAGGCCATAAAAATAGCGGCGCTTCTCTCTATGGTGCAACCTTATTAGTAACATGCTGAATTTAAACAATAAGACTTGATTTTTCTGAGTGGCCTTCTCTCTATGATGGAAGGTAATTCAGGACGCCTTTCTCCGAATGGTGGAAGGTATTTGATAACTATATGAAATTTTTGAAATTAGGAGCTTTGCCTACTTCGACAGTCAGGCGCTAACTTAGCGGTGGTTCTCCGAATGGTGGAACCTAATTCGTAACATGCTGATTTAATTCAAACAGCCCGTTTTGGCGTTGGTTCTCCTCTGGCCTCAAGCTGGCCGCCTCTTCTCTCTATGGTGGAACCTAATTCCAAGTCCCAGCCATTGCAGCCTTTTGCTACTTTTCACGGCCTGAAGTTGTCCAAGGTAGGCAATGGGTCGGGTTCTGTATTTTCGCACGGGATTTGGGGGATAAGTGGGGTGTGGGCTTGGGGGAGGCTGCTTAAAAATTTTGCCATTTCTTTTTGGTGAGAAGTTGGTGTTCACTACTAATCAAAAGGCCACGAAAAAAATCACCAAAGCAAGGGATAGTCATTGTATTATGGCATTCAGACGTGTTAATATTCTGGGCCTCATTGCCAATATCTATTAAAGCTTCTCTTAAGTTAAGTAAAAAATGTACTAAATATCTTGTTGCCCGTGCAATTGCTTTTTCTTGTATTTTAGCATGAGTAAAAATTTTGTGAGGTGGAATTATTTTTCTGTTTAAATCAAAATGTAAAAATGAAGCATTTTCACTTACTAGATTATAATAAAATGAGCCTTCATCCTCTATGTCGTTTTTTATGCGTTCAGGAATTTCTTCTTTATAAATTTCTTCTAGTATTGCTTGCCATTTTATTAAGGGGTCTGTTGTTTTATCATTGCTGCTGAATTCATTAATGTTTTGATAGCGTGTTGTGCTCCCGAATTCTGATAAAAGAGAAATTAGTTTATGAGTCACTTTGTGATTGTAGCATATTTCAATTTTATTTGAAGGTACTAATGGGCAGTTAATTATTATCTGTGAAATTAATTTTGTGATATCATGAGAATAGCTTTTTATTGTTGATTTTGGTGGTGGTGTTAAATCGTTATTAGCCATATAATCTATTATTACTATTAATTTACATAATCTTTCTATTCCAATTGATAAATTATAAAATCCAGCACAAGTTTTTCCCGTAGGGGCTTCATTACTATTTCTTGTTAATGTTAGTCCTGTGTACAACATCCATTCAATTAGCCCAGCTTCACTCACAAGAAGGTGGTAATAATTGCCAAAATATGATTGTTTCATATGGTAACCTTATTTTATTTATGATTTATTTCCTGTGTATATTCAGTGTATGGGACTATTAACTGTTTGCTCATTGTCGATAAGGCGTTCATTCATCATGCCTTGCATCTGTTCATCAACAGCGGTTTGAATCCGGTGGGCTTCTTCTATTTCCCCCTCTGCTTTATGCTTGTTTCAATCCCCTCAGTCACATTCCAAAACCGCATTTTGGCTAAAGCTGCAAAAAGTACCTTCTGGTTAAACCTCATGCCGTCTTCATCCAAGGCATACCCACTAGACACGCCGTTATCTGCATGCCCTTGGATTTCATCCAGATGATCTTGACTAACCCCAGAATTAAGCCCCATGTTTTTAAACAAATGCCTGAAGCTGTGAAAGCTCTTCGGCCTTCCCTGCCCGCCCTGCTCTTCGCCGCTGGGCCGTATCCCGATTTCTTCAGAATACTTTTTCCACCAATCGGTAAACCTGTCACTCATTTTGTTCTGTGCATTGGGAACAAATGTGGGGAAGAGCTGGGCTTGTTCTCCAAACTGGTTTTTGATTTTCTGAACGTGAGACATAAAGCCAAGTTCAAGGAGGCTGGGGTGGATTGGGATTAAGCGCTGGGCGGCTGCGGTTTTTATTGTCCGTGTTCCGTCTTCGCTTTCGTGAATAGATAAGCAGGAAATGCCTTGACGTTGTAATATGTCATCAAGCCTGAGGTGGGAAAGCTCTTCAATCCTTGCTCCCGTGTACAGGCCCAGAAGCAGAAGCCACCTATAATCTGTCCTAACGTCTTCGGCTGACCATGCCGGGTATTGCTTTCCCCGGCGTCTGGTGGCTTTTTGAGCCTTGGGCAACGTGCCAAGAGTTGACTTGGTATTAAACAGGCTGGATTTCTTGAATATAGTTTCAATATCCTGTTCAGTGTAGGGCGTTTTCAATGGAATGCGTGTTCTTACTCGCTGTTCAAAGACTCTAATACCTGCGGCAGGGTTCAAATCAATATAGCCGTTCCGTATTGCATGGGTAAAGACAGTGCTTAGGGCTGCAAGTCTTCCTTCGTTAATCGTCTTTGTAGAAAGAAGAGTGAAGACCTTCCCTTTCGCTTTTTGCTTTTCAACCCATTTCAGCACAGCGGGGAATTTTTCTTTGTCCAGCCTTCGGGGAAGGTAAGTAGGAAGTGTAACAAGAACATCTTTGTATTGTCGAATGTGGGCCTTTGTTATGCCCTTGATAGGCAAGTCCCCCACCAGCTCAGTGAAACGCCTTACGGCTGCGGCAAAGCTTCTCACTGTTCCCGCTGATGGCTTGCGCTCCTCAAGATACCGTTCCCAGACTACAGAGAAAGGCGGGTTGTTCTCAGATGGAATCAAATTTTGATCTACGGTCTGCCCTTGGGGGTTTTGCTGGGGTATTTCATTTTGTTCTAATATCGCCGCTGCTGAGGGCTTTTGGCGTCCATTCGGCTTTGCGGGGGTATTGACCCACGTTCCCCGTGAGCGTTGTAAAATAGCCTGCTGCACTGCGGTTTCCTGCACCAGCATATCAAGGCAGAACTTTCGGTATTCTGGGGAGGTCTGGCGCTCCTCTTCAGTGTCCGGGGCTGCAATGCCGTGCTCTTCAAGATAGCTGTCTACTACAGCCTCAATGATGTGGGTCTCACCGTCCTGCATGAACGCAGGGGCGGCCACCACAAACAAAGCGGCGTGGTGGTCTGCTTCTTGCCTTTCTTCGTCACTCATGCCCGAAAGCTGCCGGAACGGCTTGGGCGTATAAGGTAGGCCCTGGCTCTCGTTGAGTGTCTTCAGAAAGGCTTGCTGCTCATCCCAAGCGGCCTTGGCCTGCTCAAGGTCTGGGCGAAGAGGTGCCCTGCGTTTTGCTTCGTCTTTGCTTAAGGCTTCATGAGGATAGAGAAGCGCCAGCCGTTCAAGCTCAAGGGCTGAGATTTGATTGAAAGAGGTCAGGGCGGGTTTGACTTCAAGAGTTGGCTTTGCTTCGGCTGGAGCAGCTTTAGGGCGCTGTGGCTGGGCTTTGAGCTTCCGGCGATGCTCACAGAATTCTTGTTCAAGCTGCTGCGCCCTGAGCAGGATACGAGACTGAGCTTCTTTGTAGTCTTCAGTCTTGAGGCTGAACTTCAATTCAGTCTTTGGCGCATAGGCTTCAAGCAAGTCTGTAGGGACTCGCAGGCGAAAATAAAAGGAGCGGCTACGGGGAACCCGGCATGGTTTTGGTGGGGTAAAAGACAAGGCGCTCATGCCTCCGTGTGTACAACCTTTGACTAGGGTAGCGTTAAGATTGGCACTGAGAGAAAGAGGGGCTTTTGCCTTTCGCGTCCGCTTGCATCAAGGGTTTTCGGCTGCGCCAGAGCCAAAAACAAAAACGCGCAAAAAATCAGTATTCTTGCTGCTTTCTTGCGCGTTTTTGCGTTCTTGTTGGCACTTAATTAGCGGCGTCTTATCGCCTGCATCTCATTCTGGCTAGCGGTACTCGCGGCCGCTCCAGATAACCTTACCGATCACGCGGAAGAACTCAGCCATATCACCACGCATATCAAGCTCAATGGGCGGGTACGCCTCTTCATTGACGCTTTTTAAAATTACTTTTCCCGGTATCATATCTATTCTTTTCAGATAGATAGCCTCTTCGAATCCTACCGCAAAAATCCTGCCTGGGATGATGTTCGTTTTGCTCTGGTCCAACAGAACCACGTCTCCATCCATGATCTCTGGCTGCATGCTGTCGCCAGCTACGCGCATCAGAACCATTTTGTCTGGATTGCCCTTGCGCAACAAGAAGTCCATGCGGAAGGCATAGCTTCTCTCGCAGTCTCCGTTCACCTCGAGGCTGCCGTTACCGGCTGAAAGTCGAGCCTCGGCCATCGGAATAAGCTTTAATTCTACATCACAGTCTTTAGCTATAATGCAAGAATTTATGTCTTTAGAGAAAGTCATTTCTCCCTGCCCAAAGAAAAGCCAGTTTGCATTTATATTAAGTTTCTCTGCTATCTTTTCTATCCATGCAGGCGGAATTTGTTGTCTCTTTCTGGCCGCAGCAATTGATGATTGATTGATTTCAAGCATTTTAGCTAGATCGGCTTCTTTTTCAATTTGTGCGGCTTTCATTATTCGCGCCAACTTGGCCTCGAAAGATTTCGCTCTTTCCATGTAGAACTCCGAAAATAAGACCGAAATGCCCATCTTAGAAGATTTTTAGCTAAATCACTTGGTTAGCAATTTTTAGTAAAAGTGAAGAACGAAATGACTTTTAGCTTGATATGTTCTTAATTTTTAGCTAATACTCTTCTTGCGGGCGGTTAATATTTACACGCAAAACCAAACTAACAGGCCGCCGCGCATAGGGTCAACGTCCAGACCAAACCAAATTTTGGACAAGCGGAGGCAACCAATGAATTACCCATGTCCCAGAGAACTAGCTTACCTGCCGGATGGGGCCAGCAGTCTCCCCGAAGAAAGCCCAGCTTTCAGCAATGCTGCTGGCGCTTACATTCTTGAATGCGTTGTGCCGTGCTGGGAATTGGTTGTGTCTCGCTCTGCACGTTTTGGGGGAAATTATGAATTTCGCCCCGGATGGGGAAACCAAGCCCGGATTGAGGCTGTGCGCATGTCCCATGCAACTATTCGGGCCGCGTTAGCAGCAATGGGCAAGTAGAGGCCCACACCATGCGCCAACTCTCTCTCATAGACGATATTGCCCAGCTTGCCGGAGCATTGCCCGCCATCAAAGCGGCTATGCGCGGCGTTGCTGGTGCGCCAGAGGGAGAGGGCCGCAAGGCACTCCCAGACAAATTAAACGCTATAGCGCGGGCCAGCGGCATCAAGCTGACTGGCGGCAACGCTAGCGGCGTCAGCGAAGAAATGCTGCACAAGATTTTATCCCCTTCGGACGATAGCCGTCCGCCATCTGTCCTGATGCTGCTGGCCTACTACAAAGCAACAGACAACCCGGCCCACCTGCGCGCCATGCTGCGCGCTGTAGGTCTGGACATCATGACGGAAGATGATCGCAAGTTGCGGGATTACGCCCGCGCCATTCTTGAGCAGAAAAAAGCCCGCAAACAAGCCCGTAAACTGGAGGAAGAACTATGAGCCGTGTGTCGGCCCCACAGCGCCTTGAACTTGGTGCAAAGCGTTGCAAGTACCGCTGGCGCTTGCGGGAAGTGATGGATGCTAACGCAGTACCATCTTATGCGGCTCTGGGGCGCATGCTTGGTGTGTCTGGCGTTGCAGTTGCCCGTACGGTCAGCGGCGAGATACATAGTCCTGTTGTACTTGATTGGTTTCGTAAACACGGCGTGCCGGAAAACCTGCTTTGCGACCCACGCCGGGCGGCGCAGTAGGAACAGGCTATGGCAATGGCAACAGAGACATACGCAACGCGAGACATTGCCGGACTGTTGGCGATAACAGAACGCGCCGTACAGGCGCGTGCCAAGCGTGAAAGCTGGGAATCTGCGCGACGGAGTGGTTTAGGAGGCGGAAACCAATGGATAATCTCCAGCATGCCCCCGGCCACGCGCGATGCAATTGCCTCTGCCATGCTGCGCGAAGCCCGCGCGGCAGCCGCC
>NZ_JBAIYW010000376.1:0-17883 GCF_036763055.1 Desulfovibrio sp. 1214_IL3152
CCAGGCCCGACGCCGTGGTTTTCGGCAGTGCGCTGCTCAAACACCTTGACGAAGGCCACAGCGCCGAAGAGTTTATGGCCCGCTGGAAATAGGGCGGATCAGCTTGGAAAAATCTGGAGCGGCTAACAGTCAGAGAAGGTTTGAGGTGAGACTGCTCTGGCGCCTGCGGGGCAAAACTCCGGCACGCGCCATATGCACCCGTCGCAGCCGCTGCCCGCGATCCCGATAAAGGCGGCAGTGCCATGCCATTGCGCGGCAAGAGCAGTTTACGAATGAAACGAGTCAACTGCTCTGCAAGGATTTTCCTGAAAATCCTTGCCACGAAATGCGAGCAGGCAGGCTTTTGCCTGCCGCAAGCAAGCATTTCAAGTGTTAAATGCTCAAATGTCGTGGGTGAGTACCGCGCAGGTTTAAGAGAGTATTGGGCGTCAAAGGGAATATGTTCTGGTTCAGGCCGCGCTGACGGCAGCAAGGTCTTCTTTCGAAAGCGGAAGAAGACCTTGTTTTTCAAAAAATAATTCATGGTATTTTGATAGGAAACAATGGGTTGGCGCAAGGTTCAAAAATAGTTGCACATCAAAAAGGGGATAGGGATAAAATTGTTCTTGACTTTGAAATTCAATTTCAATTATAAAGGAGCTACGCGATTCATCCCAACAGCGTTTGCCGCCAAGCGGCAACATGACAAGGAGCGAAAGTATGTGCGTCACCCTTATAGGCGGCATGGACAGGCTGCATAAAGATTACATAGCTGCAGCCAAGGAAAAAGGCCACTCCCTCAAATGTATCAGCCGTAACGAGCGTAATTTTATCGACAAGATCGGCAATCCTGATGCCATGATCGTTTTTACCAACAAGATTTCGCACGAAGCCAAGCGAAAGGCTGTGCAGGTAGCCCGTTCTCGCAATATTCCCTTGCAGATGGTACACTCCTGCGGCGTATCCTCATTGCGGGAATGTCTGCGCGTATCCTGAGAACATTTTTCCTTTGCGGACACACATCTCCAATATGACGTGGTGCTCTCCGCGATATTGCAAAGCGTGAACATGTTGCGGCCAGGTCTGGTTCAGGGATTTTGTTCCGGCAGATATCGGCGCAGCTTCCTGATGGGATCTTCCAGAGTATAACCTGAAAATATTCACGATCTTCGGAGCGGACATGCCAGGCTGATGACCTTGCAGGCCGTGTGCGAACGGATGTTTTTGAACCGAGCCTGCGAGTTTTATGACATGGTGAAAGAGAGCCTTGATTAAAACGTTACATCATTCATAGGGAGAGTCCTTATGACTCCAATGCATTGCCCGGCTGCCGGAAGTTTCTTCCACAGCCGGGCAAGTTTTATTATGATAAAAACTTTGTTTATAAGTAGTGAGATACAGCGTCGAAGCGCAAAAATATGTTGGCGCAGCTTGACATTTCATGGCTAACCATATAAACCCGCTAGGACTTTGGAATTCATTTTCATTTCTTTTCCAAGGGCATACAGACTTTTCTTTTAAAGGCGGCAGCACAGGCGCCCGGCCGGTCACCGGGTATGGGAAGCTCCCGGAGTCGCCATACTTTAGAATTTTCAGGACGGCTAGTATGAGCAATTTTTCCGGCACGGTCAGGGCTGATGCTCTGCAGGGGCGCTTTTGCGTTTTTTGCGGAGAGGGGAGGGCATTTCAATGAGCGAGATGAAAAATTCCGGCACTGGCGCAAACGGCCATGAGCATAACCACGGTCACGGTCATGAACACGGGCACGAAAGTGGTCATGCCCACGCGCATGGTCACGGTCATGACCACAGTCACGGCCTGCGTATTGCCTTGGCGGGCAACCCCAACTGCGGCAAGACCACGGTGTTTAACGGCTATACCGGGGCGCGTCAGCACGTGGGCAACTATCCCGGCGTTACCGTTGATAAAAAAGAAGGCCATATCATCGTGGACGGCACACACGTCACGGTGGTGGACCTGCCCGGAACCTATTCGCTGACCGCCTATTCTCAGGAAGAGCGCGTGGCCCGGCAGGAACTGGCGGGCGACAATGTGCAGGCGGTTATTGACATTGTTGATGCCTCTGCCCTTGAGCGCAACCTGCTGCTGACCGTGCAGATGCTCGAAATGGGCACGCCGCTGGTGCTCTGCTGCAACATGATGGACGAAGCGCGCGCTTCCGGGGTGCATATCGACATGGAGCGCCTGGGGACTCTTTTGGGAGTTCCCGTGCTGCCTATGGTGGCGCGTAACGGCGAGGGACTTAAAGAAGGCATGAAAGCCGCCGTTGAGCTTGCCAAAAACGGCAAGCGCCGCCCCATGCGTATTTCTTATGGCATGGAGCTGGACGAGGCCCTGCTTGAACTTGAAAAGCGCATTACCGCCGCCGACCTGCTGACTGACCGGTATCTGCCCAGCTGGGTGGCCCTCAAGCTGCTGGAAGGCGATGAGGTCGTCATGGCCGAGGCCCGCGCGGCCGATGCCGGAACAACCGCAGCATCCTGCGCGACGGTGTTTTTCGTCAGGATCCCGGCAAGGACCGCCTGGCTCTTTCCGACAAGCTGGACAAGGTGCTCACCAACGCCCTGTTCGGCCCGCTGCTCATGATCGGCGTGCTTTACCTCATGTTTTACGTCACTTTTGAAGTGGGCGCGTATCCGCAGGGCTGGGTTGAAGACGGCTTTGCCTGGCTTGGCGAATTTTTGGGCGAAGTCATGCCCGACGGTCTGGCCCGTTCTCTTGTGGTGGACGGCATCATTGCCGGTGTGGGCGGCGTCGTCAGCTTTGTGCCGCTGATTCTTATCATGTTCGCCCTGATTTCATTTATGGAAGACAGCGGTTACATGGCCCGCGTGGCCTACATGATGGACCGCATCTTCCGCTTTTTCGGCCTGCACGGCGCTTCGGTCATGCCCTACATCATTTCCGGCGGCATTGCGGGCGGCTGCGCCATTCCCGGCGCAATGGCAACCCGCACCCTGCGCAGCCCCAAGGAAAAGCTGGCGACCCTGCTGACCCTGCCCTACATGTCCTGCGGGGCCAAGCTGCCGGTCTTTCTGCTGCTGGCGGGAACGTTCTTTCCCGATCAGGCGGCTACGGTCATGTTTCTGATCATGCTGGCCGGTTGGGTCATGGCCCTGCTGGTGGCGCGCCTGCTGCGTTCGTCCATCGTCAAGGGCGAAGCCACGCCCTTTGTTATGGAACTGCCCCCCTACCGCATGCCCACCCTGTTCAGCCTGCTGCTGCACTGCTGGGAGCGCGCCTGGATGTACCTCAAAAAGGCCGGTACGGTGCTGGTGGCCATCTCCATCATCATCTGGGCGGGCATGACATTCCCCAAGCTGCCCGAAGAAACGGCCGCACCTTTTGAGCAGAAGATCGAACAGATTGAAAGCCGGATTGCCGCCCTGGCCGAAGGGGCGGATGAACGCACCGCCCTTGAGGAAGAACTGGCTGGCGTTCGCGATGAACTGGGTGAAGAAGAGCTGGCCTATTCCGTGGCCGGCCGCCTGGGCAAGGCGGTGGAACCGGCCACAAAGCCCGTGGGTTTTGACTGGCGTACAGACATTGCCCTGCTTGCGGGCATTGCCGCCAAAGAGGCCATTGTTTCCACCCTTGGAACCGCATACGCCATAGGCGAACAGGATCCCGAAGACGCGGCTCCGCTGGCCGAAAGGCTGAAGAGCGATGCCAACTGGTCCAAGGCCACGGCTCTTTCGCTGATGCTTTTTGTGCTCATGTATTCTCCCTGCTTTGTGGCTCTTGTGGTCATCAAGCAGGAGGCAGGCAGCTGGGGCTGGCTGGTTTTCAGCGTTGTCTTCAATACGGCGGTGGCATATGCCGTGTCTACGGCGGCCTATCAGATCGGCCGGGCCGTATGGGGATAGCGTACTATAAAACGCATGCCCGCTTGTGACGGGGTGTGTCCACAGACCGATGCATGCCCGTGCCGCGCCTTGACAAAAGGTTTGCGGCACGGGCATTCTTCAGTTCTGTTGGCGCATTTGATTTTGAGAACTGACTCTCAATAATGGCATGACGCCCGCTTCGCCGCCGCGCAGCGCGAAATACCCGCATTTACGCCTTTGTGGCGCGCTGCACCTTCGTGCAGCGTTAGAGCATTTACACTTGTTCAAAGTTAAAATGCTCTAACCGTTACGACAGGCAAGACCCCGGTTTCGGGCTTTGTTTCTGCATTGGGGTGTAAACGATGTTTCGGACATTCTGTTTGTGTCTGGCATGTTGCCTTGTGTGGGCCGCTTGTCCGGCTTTTGCCGGTGAGGCGTGGGTGGTGCGCGTCGAAGACGGCAATACCATTTCTGTCAGCAGTAAGCGCAACAGTGATGAAGACCTTACCGTGCTGCGTTTTTACGGCATAGACGCCCCGTCGCTGAGCCAGCCTTTCGGGGCCGAAGCGTTGCAGCGTCTGGCCCAGATTATGCCGCGCGGCACAAAGGTGACATTTGATCCCGTTGGCAGAAGTGAATCGGGTACGGTGAGCGCTCTTGTGCAGGTTGGCGGCGCATCAGTCAACTACCAACTGGTTGTGGAGGGCCTGGCCTGGGTTGACAGGCAGACATGCAGGGCTATCTTCTGCCGTCGCTGGATGATCCAGGAACATGAGGCCGTTGTAAACAAACGGGGCATATGGGGGCTGAATATCGGCACTCCGCCCTGGCAGTGGGGCAGATAAAAAGGGGAACGCATATGAATGTTGTCGGCTCGCAGGAACTGCATGAATTTCTGGATGGCTGGAAAACCGATCCGCAGAACGCCAAGGCTGCCTTTGTGGCCTATATGGACTTTCTGGCCGCGCACAGCGGCATGAGCTTTACTTTCAAGGGGCGCCCCGGCGTCAGCTATTCCCTGCGGGCCAGACATGCGGCCCAGACCAGGCGCGAGCTTTTCGTTCTGGTTGATGTGGTGGACGATGAGCCGGATAACCGTTGGCTTTCCGTCTGCTTTTATAACGATATGGTTACCGATGCCGAAGACCTGGGCGACTTTGTTCCTGACGGGCTGATGAATGAAGACGCCCGTTGCTTCAATCTTGAAAGCGACGATGACCGCATGCGCGATTATATCATGGCGCGCCTTGGTGAAGCTGCGCATAATGCCGCAAATAACGTGGAGTAACCTTGTCTGACGTTTTTGGCCCGCCCTGCGTGGCTATAGATTTTGAAACATCCGGCTTTGCGGCCCACAGCGCTTGCGCTGTGGGCCTTGCACGCATTGAAGACGGCCATGTTGCGGAGCAGTTCTACAGTCTTGTCCGGCCGCCTTCATCGCGGGTGCTTTTTACGGAGATTCATGGCCTGACCTGGCCCATGCTCAAAAATGCTCCGACCTTCGGCGATGTCTGGCCCCAGATGGAAGCCTTCATGAAAGGGGCAGAGGTGCTGCTGGCGCACAATGCCTCTTTTGACCGGCGCGTGCTGCTGGCCTGCTGCCGGGAAGCGGGGGCGGATGCGTCGGGGCGGCACTTTCTTTGTACGCTCAAGGGCGCGCGCCGCAGTCTGCCTTTACCCTCCAAAAAGCTGAATCATGTGTGCGGACATTTCGGCATAGCTCTGGATCATCATCATGCGGGGTCTGATGCCACGGCCTGCGCGGAGGTTTATCTGCATTTGCGGGCCTTGGGCGTTACCGACAGCCAGATGCGCATCTAGAGCAGATTAACTTTGAGAATGTACATTCTCAAAGTTTAAGGCACGCTCACTTCGGCGTTTAATCGCGCAGATAAACTGCGCTTACGCCTCCGTAGCGAACGTCTGCTCACGCAGCCGCCAGAGCAATTTCAAAGTGAAATTGCTCTAGAGCAGATTAACGTTGAAATGCTTCACATTTCAAAGCTTTCATTCAGCCGGAAAATGCGGTTTTCGGCTGAATCCGCGCCACATTGTAGCGCGTTGCACTTTCGTGCAGCGTTAGAGCATTTACACTTGTTCAAAGTTAAAATGCTCCAGAGGTAGAAACATGCCGGGCTTGAGCATGTGCATGCTCAAGCCGTTACGACGACCGCCACGGCCCTGAACCTCCTCAATAAATAGTGCCCTGCTTGCCACGCAAGCAGGGCAGCCTGTTTTTGTGCTTTAGAGCAATTTCACTTTGAAATTGCTCTGGCGGCTGCGTGAGCAGTCGCCCGCCGCAAAGGTGCAAGCGCAATTTACTTGCGCGGTTAAGCATCGAAGCGAGCGTGACTTAAACTTTGAGAATGTACATTCTCAAAGTTAATCTGCTCTAAGAAAAACTGTAATTATTAATTATTATATATTAATTATTGTGTATGTAGCGTGGTGTTTAAAATGCCAATCTATTTTTTTATAAAAATGATGAAATAAAGCGTGAATAATCAAAAGCACTGAAGTAAGTGTGATTTTTTTCTTTTATAAGCCAATCTATCAGGATAGGTTGTCATTGCTGTAATTTACAATACTTGAAATGAGTGCATTATTCATTCATACTTATGATACAAAATCCATATTTTTTCAAAAAAGTGTCGATAAATACAATAACGACATTCATGACGCTCTTGCTTTGCCACATGGCTTTTCAGCGTACCTTGCCGGTATTTTCCATGCCCGGTATCCTGAAAAATCAGGCAAGAGGTTTTCAAGGAAAGAGAGGGGAGTATGAAATTACATTTGTTGCCCAAAATGCTGCTGCTGATCCTGCTGCCGACGCTGATGGGCCTCTGCGCCGTAACCTGGTTCAGCTATACGCGCGCGGAAAGGGCCTTGGCCGTACAGATAGCCGAAGAGCTTGGCGCCGTGACCCAGACCCAGGCCGGTCAGCTTGGCAATATGGGTGAGCTGCTGCACAAGGTGCTGGATAATGCCGGGCATACGTCCCGCATAAGCAATTTTCTCAAGGCCGATTCCGATTGGGAGAGGGATGCCCTGCGGCCCGCCATGCAGGCAAGCCTGAAAAGCATTGCCGATGATTTTCCCTTGCTCACAGCCGTGGGCCTGCTTTCACCCGAAGGCGTGGTTGTGGGACACAGCAATCCTGCGGGGATCAACACCAACCTTTCTGAGCGTCCGTATTTCAAGGCGGCCATGCAGGGCAAAAGCAGCGTGCTGAATGCGCGCAGCAAGGTTTCCGGCGCGGTCACCACGGTTATGGCTTCACCGGTCATCAATGAAGGCAAGGTGCTTGGGGTGGTGTACGGCACGGTTGATCTCACGGTGTTCAGTGCTGAAACCGTGGATACCGTCAAACTGGGGCGAACCGGAACAAGTTTTGTTTATGACGGCAGCGGCCTGCTGCTCATGCATCCCAACAAGGACTATATCGGCGACGAAGACGGCAACCTGGAATGGGTCCGGCGTATACTGCAAGAGCGTAACGGCAGCCTGTCCTACACCTGGGATGGAAAGGAAAAACTGGCGTATTTTCAGGAAATTCCCGAAATGAACTGGTTTGTGGTGCTGAGTATGGAGCGCAGCGAAATTCTCGCGCCCGCCGCCGTGCTGCTGCGCGGCAATCTGCTGCTGATGTCCGGTATTATTTTGATCGTGGGCCTGATCGTTTTTGTTGTGGCACGGGGCATCACCACGGCTTTGAAAAACGAAGAAGCTTTTGTGGGCCGTGTGGCTGGCGGGCAGTTTGACATGAGCGACCAGCAAAGGGCTGTTCATGAAAAATGCGCTGCCCGTACGGACGAAATCGGGGGATTGTCCAGAGGTGTGGGAATCATGACGGAAAATCTCAAAAAGTTCCTGGCAGAAAGCGAACAAAAGGCGCAGGAAGCCCAAAAAGCCACTGAAGAGGCTCGTCAGGCCATGCACGAGGCAGAAGAAGCCCGTGCCGCCGCCGAAGGCGCCAGACGTGACGGCATGCTGGCGGCGGCGGGGCAACTGGAAGAAGTGGCCGCCGTGCTTTCTTCGGCTTCTACCGAGCTTTCGGCCCAGATAGAGCAGTCTGACCGCGGCGCGGCAGAGTCTGCCCAGCGCTTGTCCGAAGCCGCTACTGCCATGAACGAAATGAATGCCACAGTGCAGGAGGTGGCCCGTAACGCCGGTGCTGCTTCCAGCGCCTCGGCGGAAACCAGAGAAAAAGCGCAGCACGGCTCCAATATCGTTGCGCAGTCGTTGCGCAGCATTGAAGGCGTGCGTCAGATTTCCGGGCAACTCAGGGAAGACATGGGGCAGCTTAACGAACACGCCCGCGATATTACACGGATTATGGGTGTGATTTCGGACATTGCCGACCAGACCAACCTGTTGGCCCTGAATGCCGCCATTGAAGCCGCCCGCGCGGGAGATGCCGGGCGCGGTTTTGCCGTGGTGGCGGATGAGGTGCGCAAGCTGGCGGAAAAGACAATGGCTTCCACTATGGACGTGAGCAACGCCATCAAGGCCATTCAGCAAAGTACGGAAAAGAGTACGGCCAGTGCTGAAAGCGCCATGGAGGAGATCAGCCGGGCAACGGATCTGGCCGGCCTGTCCGGTCAGGCCCTTCAGGAAATCGTGGCGACCGTGGATGCCACAGCGGATCAGGTACACGCCATTGCCACGGCCAGCGAGGAACAGTCTGCCGCCAGCGAGGAGATTAACCTCTCCATCGTTCAGGTGAACGACATGTCGCGGCAGACCGCAGATGCCATGCAGGAGGCCGCCAGGGCCGTATCCGACCTGGCTGCCCAGGCCCAGAACCTCAATACGCTGATCCAGAATATGAAGCGGGCATAGCGCCTGAAATCCTGGCGTGCAGACGGACGGACAGCTTCCGTCTGCACGCCCCCCGGGCGAGGCCGTTACGCGCCAGCATCGCTCGCTTCTCGCTTTCTTCCGCCGGGGCAAGGCCCGCTTGCCCGACCTTTCGCACACGGTTTCACCAACTGCCCAGATTAGAGCATTTAACACTTGAAATGCTCGCTTACGGCAGGCAAAGCCTGCCTTCTCGCATTTCGTGGCAAGGATTTTCAAGAAAATCATTGCAGAGCAGTTAACTCATTTCATTCGTTAACTGCTCTGGAGCGGATTAACTTTGAGAATGCCCATTCTCAAAGTTTACTTCGGCGCTTAACCGCGCAAATAAATCGCGCTTACGCCTTCACTGCGGACCTGCTCACGTAATTTCAAAGTGAAGATGCTCTGAGCCAGAAAACATTCCCGGCGGCTCGCCGTAACGTGGAAACATTTTCTTTTTCGCCACAAAAAGCATTCACAAAACACGGCATGCCGCTGATTCAGGAAAACGCCGGATGCTCCACAGGAATACCCTGTGACGCATGCTGCGCTTGTTTCTGGCGATCGTGTGTTTTTTTCTGGTCATTGCTGTAGCCAATGACTGCATGTCTTGTGTATGTGTGGGATGTGATAGAAAAAAATTGTGCTTGATTATTTGACTACCGGGTAAAAGCGTTGTTAGCATACTGCAAGAAACGGAATAAATAGTATTCTTCATGTTTTTTTATATGGCATCAGATTTAATGCCGGTATGAACTGGAGCGTCTATGAGTATTATGTGCTTAAATATGTTTTATTACGGCAACATGGAAGTTTTTTTATTATGAAAAAACAATATCGTAATATCGATGTATTCACCGCTGCCATCCAGAGAATCGAAGCGATATTTGACAATTTTGAGCGGGTGTATGTGTCTTTTTCCGGGGGCAAAGACTCGGGCTGCCTTGTCCATCTGGCGCTGGAGGTGGCACGCAGAAAAAAAAGGCTTCCGCTCGACGTTCTGCATATAGATCTTGAAGCCTGGTACGCGCACACTGCCGACTTTGTCGCCAGAATCATGACCCGGCCGGAAATCAGGCCCCACTGGATCTGCCTGCCCATGCACCTGCGCAATGCCGTAAGCCAGACCCAGCCGCACTGGCTCTGCTGGGACCCCGAAGCCCGTGCGGGTTGGATACGCGAACTTCCCCGGCTTCCGGGAGTTATCAGCGATGAAAATCATTTTTCATGGTTCCGGCGCGGGATGGAGTTTGAAGAATTTGTGCCTTTGTTCGGCCGGCATTTTTCCCAGGGGAAAGATTGCGCCTGCCTTGTGGGCATTCGCAGTGATGAAAGCCTGAACCGTTATCGCACCATCAAGTCGTGGACAAAACGGCGCTGGAACCGCCAGGGCTGGACGACGGTTTCCGGAGCCGGACTTGTCAACGCCTACCCCATATATGACTGGCGGGCCGAAGATATCTGGACGGCCCACGGGCGGATGCGGTGGGACTATAATCGTGTGTACGACCTGATGCATATGGCGGGGCTGAGCCTTGCGCAAATGCGCCTCTGCCAGCCGTTTGGCGATGACCAGCGAAAGAGCCTCTGGCTTTTCAAGATTCTGGAGCCGGAGACATGGGCGCGGCTTGTCAGCCGGGTGCAGGGGGCGAACTTCGGAAACCGTCACGCCGCAACATCCGGCAATGTGATGGGCAACTATCACATAAGTCTTCCGGAAGGCCATACGTGGCAAAGCTATTGTGAGTTTCTCCTGTCCTCCATGCCTGAAAGCACGGCTGATCATTACCGCAATAAAATCCGCATTTTTACGCGCTGGTGGCGCGATCACGGGGTTGCGCCTATCCCGGATGAGGCGGAGCCGCGCCTGGAGTCCGCCCGTAAAGCCCCGAGTTGGCGGCGGGTATGCAAGGTTCTTTTAAAAAATGACTACTGGTGCAAAGGGCTGTCGTTCAGCCAGACAAAAAAGGAAATGGAAAAGCAGCTGAAATGGGTGTTGCGCCTGGTGAAGTAGGGAGCTGTTATGCACATTGAAAAGTTTGTCCATAAAAGTAACCCAGAAGACAATGCGCAATTATTCAGTTTGATAGGAGAGTTCTGCGCGTGCGCCGCCACAAGGGATGCCCTGGGCTGCATGATTTCAAGCCGTCCCGGGCAGGTGTGGTATGTGGCGACAGAGCGGCATGAGGTTCACGCCTTCGGCTCCATACGGGTCCAGGGCAAGAAAGGTCTGCTGCGCCATTTGTACAGCCCGGTTGATGACGACATGCTCCGGGAAACAGTCTTGCGCCACTGCATCGAGCACGCGCGGCGTCATCATGCCCGGTCCGTATGGCTTACGGATTACATCTCTCTGGAATCGCGCTATGCGCCTCTGGGTTTTATGCCGCACGGAAACCTCAGGGGCCGGTTTATACAATATGTTTTATGGTTAGAGGAGCCCAATGAATCTTGAGCAATGTATCGATACTCTGGAAGGCGCGCTGCAGGCCGATGGCCGCGGCTTTGATCAACGGGTGGCAATATACAATCGTCTTGTGGATATGGCCGCCCGCTATCTGGATATGCCCCATCCGGCCGCGCGTCCCCAGTTGGTGCGCGTGGAAAAGGTGAAAGGCAACGACTATAACCCCAATAAAGTCGCGCCGCCTGAGATGCGGCTGTTGCGTTTGTCTATGGCAAAAGACGGGCAGACCACGCCGGTGGTTGTTGCCAGAGCCGACAAGGGCGCGTTTCAGATTGTGGACGGATTTCACCGCAGGAGCGTCGCAAAAAATGCGCCTGAAGTTCACGAGGCCCTTTCGGGCCACCTTTTCATTGTTGAGCTGGATAAGCCTCTTGAGGACAGAATCACGTCCACGGTGCGGCATAATATGGCTCGGGGAGCGCACAAGGTCGAGCTGACGGCCAAGCTGGTAGCCGCCCTGAAAGGCTATAACTGGAGCAGTGAGCGTATTGGCCGCGAATTGGGCATGGACCCTGACGAGGTTTTGCGGCTCAGGCAAATGACGGGGCTGGCCGAAGCTTTCGCAGACAGGGAATTTTCCAGGGCCTGGGACTAGATCAGATTAACTTTGAGAATATACATTCTCAAAGTTTAAGGCACGCTCACTTCGGCGTTTAACCGCGCAGATAAACTGCGCTTACGCCTCCGTAGCGAACGTCTGCTCACGCAGCCGTCCGAGCAATTTAAAAGTTAAATTGCTCTAGCCGCGTTCCCGGCATGAGTTTGGACCGCAAGAATGTGGGCAAGCAGGCTTCTCATTGCCTTTCTGCCGTTTGCGTTGTCCAGGCCGTGCGAAAGCCTGCGCGTATCCCGGATGCCCTTGCGGGATTTACGCATGTTCTGAGGCTCTTTGGCGGTCCTGTTTGCTCCGGCAGGAAGGATTTTGGCTTTTTGGATTGAACAGAGGGCCATAAGCTACTGGAATATTGCCGCAGGCTTGTGAGATGGTTTGAAGAGAGAGCCGATCGAGGCCTGCTTTTTCCGGTCCTGGGTTCGTCACGTCAATAAAGTGGCGAAACCCGGGACCGTTATTTTTGAGGCCGTAATTTTGTTGGTTAATGTACTGTTTTTATTGTTTAATATATGTTTGGAACAAATGTTGCTTTATGCCTGCCAAGCAGCCCAGAAGGACTGCGGGAGGATCTATGAAAAGTTTGTTCAGCAGCCAGATCGGCCTTGTGGGTACGGTCATGAACATGCAGCTTGAACGGCAAAACGTCATTGCCGGCAACCTGGCGAACATCGACACCCCCAATTACAAACCGCGTGAACTGAGCTTTGAAAAAGAGCTTCAGACGGCCCTCGGGCAGGATATGGAAGGGCAGATGAGCCGTACCAGCGCGGAACACATACCTTCGGCCTTTGATGCCTCAAGCTTCAGGCCAGAATGGTCAGAGGCGTTCAAGCCCCGGCTCATCCACGGCGAAGACCGGGTGAATCTTGATAAGGAAATGGCCAAGCACTCCAAGAACCAGTTGCAGTTCACGGCGTTGGCCCAGGTTCTTACCAAAACATTTGAAGGTATGCATACGGTCATACAAGACGGCAAGCAGGCATAGCCCGTTTGCCGCCGCAAGAGCATTTTGCCTTTGTCTGCGTTGGATCGTGCCTTGTCCGGCATACGCGACGCCAGTTTTTCAAGGCAGAAGGCCCGCCGCACGGCGCAGCATTTTACGTGACAGGCCCGGCGGCACAGCAGTGATTTGAGATCAGGAGAGCGCCATGGATTTCATGACAGCATTTGACATAAGCGCATCGGGGCTTGCAGCCGACCGCACGCGCATCAATACCATATCCATGAACCTGGCTAATGCCAAAACTACACGCACCCCTATGGGCGGGCCTTACCGCCGGCGCAGCGTGGTACAGCAGACGGCCGACCTGGATGATCCTTTTTCCGTTCATATGCGTTCGGCACTTGACCGCGCGGTCAAGGGGGTGCGCGTCATGGCCGTGACTATGGATAACCGCCCCTTCAAGCGCGTGTACGAACCGGGCAATCCCGATGCCAACGCCGAGGGCTATGTGCTGTATCCTGACATAAACGTGGTGGAAGAAATGGCAAACCTCATGACGGCGCAGCGCAACTTTGAGGCCAACGTCACCACCGTTGATGCCGTTAAGGGCATGTATATCAAGGCCCTTGAGATCGGAAAATAAGACTTTCACCGTCCCCGTATGACAGGGCGGAGCCGCTGAGACAATTCAGGAGAAGGCCATGAGCATACAAGCAGTGGGCATGCGCGCGTACAGTGAGGCCATGCAGCATTTCAACAGGGTAGAAGGCAGCCTGCAGCAGGGTTCGTCTGTCAGCGGCAAAACCCTTTTTTCCCGCACCCTGGATCAAAGCCTTGCTCGCAGCAAGGTGGACACCGGCGAAAATTTCGGCGCCCAGGTGGATATGGTGCAGTTTCCCGGCAAGACGCACACCCCGGTTACGCCTGAAAACAGCTTTACCGGAACACTCAAGGATTCGCTGAACAAGGTAAACCAGCTGCAGGGCGTCAAGAATGAGGCCATCAACGAATTTGCCTCAGGCCGTACCCAGAACGTGCAGGAACTCATGATCACCATGCAGAAGTCCAGCCTTGCCATGAAGCTGACCACCGCCGTCCGCGGCAAGGTGCTGGAGGCATACAAAGAAATTTCCAAGATGCAGTTCTAGAGCAATTTCACTTTGAAATTGCTCTGGCGGCTGCGTGGGCAGTCGCCCGCCGCGAAGGCGTAAGCGCAATTTATTTGCGCGGTTAAACGCCGAAGCGAGCGTGTCTTAAACTTTGAAAATGTACATTTTCAAAGTTAATCTGCTCTAGACAGTGTCGTCACGAGCGCCTTTCCCGGTATCTCTGCGTCGAACTTCGCCTTTTATTCCGGTCGAGTACCATAAGAGTACACTCCCTGCATAAAAGGCTCGTTCTCCTTGATATACCAAGGAAATTCATCTCGTGACGACACTGTCTAGAGCATTTAACACTTGAAATGCTTGCTTACGGCAGGCAAAAGCCTGCCTACTCGCATTTCGTGGCAAGGATTTTCAAGAAAATCCTTGCAGAGCAGTTGACTCGTTTCATTCGTAAACTGCTCTAGAGCATATTAACTTTGAAATACTTCACATTTCAAAGTTTTCATTCAGCCGAAAAATGTGGTTTCCAGCAGAATCCGCGCCATGTTATGGAGCATTGCACTTTCGTGCAGCGTTAGAACATTTACACTTTTCCAAAGCTAACATGCTCTAGAATATGATTTTTTTCCCAGACTCCTGAACAGCCTCCCCCTGCATGCTTTGCCGTGCAGGGGGAGACTGCTTTTGAGGCGTCATAAATTTGAATTTCAGGTACTTACAAAATAGGATTGAAAATATATCCTGTTATTACAATATAATACATTTAGGCATGAATGTTGCTACCGCAAGGCAAGCCCGGCCTTGTGCCGGAAAACCGGCGCCAGAGCGCACAGGAGCGGATCATGCCTGCATTCATCCAACAGTTTGTCAATTCGTTCAAAGCAGTATGGGCAAAGATGAGCCAGCTGCAACGCATGGCCGCCGCAGGCGGGGCCGTGGCTCTGCTGGCTGCCATTATCGGCCTTTCCATATGGATGGGGCGCCCCGAATACCGCGTTCTGTATTCCAATCTTGGTCCTGAAGACGCCAGCGTGGTGGTCAAGGCCCTGCAGGCCGACAAGGTTGTCTACCGCATTGCTGATAACGGGGCCACCATCATGGTTCCGCAGGAAGTGGTGTACGACCAGCGCATCAAGATCGCGGGCGAAGGCGGTCTGGTGGGGCAGGGCATCGGCTTTGAAATTTTTGACAAGGTCAAGGTCGGCCAGACCGACTTTGTGCAGAAAATAAACTATACCCGCGCCCTCCAGGGTGAACTGGCCCGCACCATCAGCGAATTCCCCAGTGTGGAAAGCGCGCGCGTGCATCTGGTCATTCCCCGCCGCAGTCTTTTTGTCGAAGAACGCCAGTCGCCTTCGGCCTCGGTGGTGCTCAAGCTCATTCGTCCCAACATCAAGGTTGACCAGAAAGAAATCAACGCCATCCTCAATATGATGCTCATGTCTGTGGAAGGGCTGGACAGGGGGCATGTTTCCATTACCGATACCAGCGGCAAGGTGCTGTACCAGCCGGAAGAAGACAGCCTGGCGGGCATTACCACCACGCAGATGGAATACCGCCAGACCGTGCAGCGCAATCTTGAGCGCCGCATCGAGGAAATGCTCCAGCCCCTTTTCGGCCCCGGCCGCGTCATCGCCAAAGTTAACGCCGACATGGACTTCAGCCAGAAGACCATACGCCGCGAGCTGTTCGATCCTGAAAGAACCGCTGTGCGCAGTGAATATCGTCAGGAAGAAAGCCAGCAGGGCCGCGCCAACCTTGAGGCCGGATCGCCGGACGTGAATTTTCGCGGCGACGGCATTACCGGTTCTGTATCCGACCAGAGCGGAACCCGCGAATCCCGCACCACCAATTATGAAATCAACAAAGAAGAACAGCAGATCGTGTCCAACGTGGGAGAATTGCGCCGCCTGACGGTTGCAGTCCTCATTGATGGCACGTATGTAAAGACCGATGGCGCGTGGACGTTTATGCCGCGCAAGAGCGAAGAGCTTGAACAGGTGCGCCAGCTTGTTCATAATGCCGTGGGGCTGGATGCGGGCCGGGGAGACGCGCTGGAGGTAAGTTCCGCGCCCTTTACGGACTCCGAGCCGCCCAGGGATCCCAATTTTGCCGACATGCTGGCCGATTATGCCGAACGTCTGGGCAAGCCCCTGCTCAACGCTCTGCTGGCCTTTTTATTCCTGATGCTTATAGTGCGGCCCGTGGTGCTGGCCCTTATCCGGCCCAAGGTGGAGGCCGGTGAAATGGTGGAAGGGCTGGAAGGCCTGCCCGCCGCCGAAGAGCAGCTTGCCCTGTACGAGGCGCTGGAAGAAGCTGCCCGCACAGAGGACGACGCGCCGCAGGAAGACGATGAGGACGGTCTGGTGTTCAAGGACATTGAAGCCCTGAAAGCGCACATCTTCACCCTGTCCGACAACCATATGGAACAGGTGGTTACATTGGTGCGCGGTTGGATGAAGAACGATGAAGCAGTTAAAGCCTAGCCCCCCGCGAGCGGGCCTTTCCGCAGGGCAGGGCGGCGGTTTGACGCCGGCCCTGGCGCAGCTTAAAGCTCTGCGTCTGGCGCAGAGGGAAACCAATCAGCGGGTGGAAGAACTGAAGTTGCGGCTGGTTCGCATTACCGAGCAGCATATGGATCAGGCCGTGCGGCTTATCAAGCGCTGGCTTTCTGACAAGGATTAAAACCCCTCAGCGCCCTCGGGGGCGGGGTGAAGGAGCATAAGGATGGAGTTGACCGGCAAACAGCGCATCGCCGTGCTGCTGCTCGCCATGGGCGACAAATTCACGGCTGACGTGTTCAAGCGCATGGACAGGCAGGAAATAGCCGAGATCTCCAAAGCCATTGTGGAGTTGGAACCCGTGCCGCGCGAAGTGGTGGAAGAAGTGCTGCGCGATTTTCACGAGTCTCTGGTGGAAGGGGTGGACATGATCGCGGGCGGCAGCGACACGCTCAAACGCCTGCTGGTCAAAAATCTCGACCCTGAAACTGCCAAATACATTATGGACTCGCTCAGCCTGGAAACAGGCCCTGCGCCCTTCCGTGAGCTTGAGCAGGTTAGCCCCCGTCTTCTTTCGCAGATTTTGCGCAATGAACACCCGCAGACCCTGGCGCTCATTCTCGGCCATCTGCACCCCGATCAGGCTGCCAATTTATTGACAAGCCTGCCCGCAGGCGTGCGCGCCGAGGTGCTCATGCGCCTGGCCCGGCTTGAAGCCGTGCCGGAAGACATGCTTATGGAAGTGGACAAGGTGCTCACAAGCCAGCTTATCGCCATGGGCGGCAAAGAAGGCAAGAAGGTGGGCGGCGTCCAGTCCGTGGCTGAAATTCTCAATGCCGTGGACCGTGCCACCGAAGAGGAAGTGCTGTCTGAAATTGAGGAAGATTCCGCCCAGATGGCCGAAGATATCCGCAACCTCATGTTTGTCTTTGAAGACTGCAAAAACATTGACGACAGGGGTGTGCGCGAGATGCTCAAGGAAATTTCCAATGAGGATCTTACCCTGGCGCTGCGCGGCTCTACCGACGATCTCAAGGAAAAGTTCTTCAAAAACATGTCCGAGCGCGCGGGCAACATGATTCGCGAAGAACTGGAATATATGGGACCGACCAAGCTTTCAGATGTGGAGGCTGCACAGCAGAACATCGTAAAGGTTGTGCGCCGCCTTGAGGCGGAAAACAAGCTTGTTATCAGCAGGGGCGCTGGCGAGGTCTTTGTCTAGGGGCTGAGACAAACGGTCTTGCCCCAGGCAGCAGCCTTGTCCGGCAGCGGGCTTTGAGGGCTGCCGCCGAAAAATTCTAACCCGGAAAACGTCATGGCGTCAGATCAGTTGCGCAAAAAATGGGGAACTGTCTTCATGGGCGAGCGCGAAGCCACCGTGGAGCAGCTTGACGCCATGCAGGAACCCCTGCGCCGTGAGCGCGCGCAACAGCAGGAGCAGGAAGACTATTTCGCGCGGGTGCGGGCCAAGGCCGAAGAGCGTGCGCGTGAAATACTGGGAGCAGCCTACGCCGAGCGCCAGCGGGTGCTGGACGAAGCCGGCGCCGAGGGACAGGCCTTCAGGCAGAGTCTCATTGGCGA